>DATGCB010000278.1:0-2229 GCA_035312365.1 Eudoraea sp.
ACCATCTGCCAGGGGGTGGTTTTCCCCGCCCAGCGGAGCGTAACCATTTTGCCAGGCCGGGACCCGAAAAGCTTTGCCCGGTATATAGTAAAAGTTATTGTCCCTGTGGTAGGTGAACGCAGGATCGTCGGTAGCTCCGAAGGGTTTTAATCCTGCCGGGGTGGAAGCCCCCTCATAATTCCGGGCTACGTGGTTTGGAACAATATCGGTCAATACCCTGAGGCCTGCCTTGTGGGTCCTGTCAACGAGTGCTTTAAATTCTTCCAGTCTGTCCTTCGGGTCGTCGGCCAGGTCCGGATTCACATTGTAGTAATCCTTAACCGCATAAGGTGAACCCGCCCGTCCTTTAACCACGTCGGGGTCATCGCCGGCAATGCCATATTCTGAGTAATCTGTCACGATCGCGTGATGTGGTACACCCGTATACCAAATATGTGTAACCCCCAAATCCCGGATTTCCAGCAAGGCTTTCCCGGTGAAATCGGAAAATTTTCCAACGCCATTTTCTTCGGGAGTTCCCCAGGGTTTGTTGCTTGTTTTGGTATTGCCAAACAGTCTTGTAAACACCTGGTAAATGACAATCTTACCTTTGCCGTTGTCCTTTAATGTAGCTGGTTCTTCCACTTTCTTCTCCGATTTGCACCCCAGCACAATGAGGCATACCCCCACTGTGATACGGGTGAAACGCTTTTTCATTTTAAGTGGAAATAATTTCCCTGGGTTTAATGACCAGTCGCTCTCCGTTAAGTCGGATCGACATTTCTTCCTTGCCTTCCAGTACAAAACTGGTCTTTTCATGACTGACATTCACTTTAAGAATTCGATGCCTGAAATTTATCTTAAAGGAATAGGCCTTCCATTGCTTTGGAATTTTAGGAGTAAACGAAAGTTTGTCGTTGATGATCCGCATACCTCCGTACCCTTCTACAATGCTCATCCAGGTTCCTGCCATGGAAGTAATATGCAGGCCTTCCTCGACTTCCTTGTTGTAGTCGTCCAAATCCAGGCGCGAAGTCCTTAAATAAAAGGTATAAGCCTGGTCCATCCGGCCCAGTTTGGCGGCCTGAATACTATGGACACAGGGAGAAAGTGATGATTCGTGCACCGTGAAAGGCTCGTAAAAGTCGAAATGCCTTTCCAGTTCCTCCCTGGAAAAATGATCTTCAAATAAATAAAAGCCCTGCAGGACATCGGCCTGCTTTATGTAGGGCGACCGCAGGATCCGGTCCCAACTCCATTTTTGGTTGATCGGCCTGTTTGTTTTGTCCAAATCGGCAACAGTGATAAGTTCCTTGTCTAAAAAACCATCCTGTTGCAGGTAGATTTGATGCTCCTCCGAATAAGGGAAGTAGAAATTGTCAACTATAGTCTTCCACTGCTCCGTTTCCCCTTTAGACAGTTTCGTTTTGCCAATGATCCTGTCATAGTCCTCAGCATACCCTTCTTTTACTTTCTGCAGTTGATCCAGGGTATATTCCAAGCACCATTTGGCAATATAATTGGTATACCAGTTATTGTTTACGTTATTTTCATATTCATTGGGCCCTGTGACCCCCAGGATCACATACCTGTTCTTTTGATTGGAGAAGGTAGCCCGCTGCATCCAAAATCGGGAGATCCCGATCAGGACTTCGAGGCCCATTTCCGGTATATAGCTATAGTCTCCCGTAAACCTGAAATAATTAAAGATCGCAAAAGCGATGGCCCCGTTCCTGTGAATTTCCTCAAAGGTTATTTCCCATTCGTTGTGACACTCTTCCCCATTCATGGTTACCATGGGATAAAGAGCTGCTCCATTTGTAAAGCCTAATTTTTCGGCATTTTCAATAGCCCTGTCCAAATGATTGTACCGGTACTTCAATAATTTCCGCGCAACGCTCTGATCCTTGGTAGCCATATAAAAGGGAATACAATAGGCCTCCGTATCCCAGTAGGTACTCCCACCGTATTTTTCCCCGGTGAATCCTTTGGGCCCGATGTTCAATCTTGAATCCGTCCCCAAATAGGTCTGGTTCAATTGAAATATATTAAAGCGAATGCCTTGCTGTGCCTTTACATCTCCTTCAATGGTAATGTCGCTCATTTCCCAGATGCCTGCCCAGGCAGCTTTTTGTTTTGAAAGAAGTGCGTCAAACCCAAGATCAGACGCCTTATCCAGTGCTTTTTCGGCCGCACTGACCAGTTCCGTTGCCTCGTGATTTCTGGAAACGGTATACCCACCAAATTTAT
>DATGCB010000279.1:0-5553 GCA_035312365.1 Eudoraea sp.
GCCCGGTCACCGGGCATCGTATTACGGCTTGGGGTGGAGGATCCATAAATTTGTTGAGAATGGCACGGATCAGGAAAAAACGATTTGGCACCACGGTGGAAGCGTAAACGATTACCGGAATGAAATTGCCATCTACCCCGAAGCCGACCTGGGGATTTGTATTCTTCTTAACAATAATTCCAGACTCGCAAGGAGAGTAGTACCAGACTTGTACAAAATGGTTCAGGCAGTATATCAGCAGGACAGCTCCAATATTGCCTCAAACAACCCACCGAACAGTTTCCCGCAGCTGTAAAAAGGGATCAAACCTCCCTTCTATTCTGTAATTATAATCTAATCCCTTCCCGGTTGAGCAACTCACCCTAAGCGTAAAGTGAGTAGGGTTTAACAATATTATTCTCTATTTTAGATAACACAAAAAACAGATGCATTCAATGATTACTGAAAAATCCGGACTGCCAAACATGTTTAGGATTTCCTGAGAAAGACTAATTTGCAATAGTAATGGGTCGCAACATACATATATTTTTAATCTATACCAGGGATGATAATGATGTAATGCTTCATCTTTTACGCCATTTAAAGCCCCTGGAAGAAAACTTCAGTTTAACAATTTGGCACGATGACCCCATTGATCCGAGACAGCCTTGGAAACCTCAAAATGAATCACACCTTCAGGAAACCGATATATTCCTCCTACTGGTCAGTGATGCTTTTATGAGGTCTGAATTTATCGGGCAACTCGAATTTAAAATGGTCATTGACAGGTATAAAGAAGAAAAGTCTGTGGTTATACCCGTCATTGTGGATCAATGCCAATGGGAAATCGATTTTAAATCCGATGACTATGATTTTAACCTGAATGAATTAATGGTTTTACCTGAAGATGGGAGGCCACTAAAGTCCTGGAATTCGCAGGAACAGGCACATAAACATGTAAACGATTATGTCAGGAAGGTAATCGCAGCGTATACCGAAGAACCTGATCAGGAGGAATCCGATACGGACCTGGGGAAAAAGGCAACGATTGGCAATTCAGAAGATCAGCTTGCGATCCATTTTTCTGAGGAAGAGGTGGCCAGTCGCAAGGCCGAAGAGGAGAAAAAACACAAACAGGAAGCAGAAGCCAGTCGAAAAGCTGAGGAGGAAAAAAGACGGAAAGAGACAGCAGAAGCCGGTCGAAGAGCTGAGGAGGAGAAAAAAAATAAACAGGAAGCAGAAGCCAAACGAAGGACTGAGGAGGAGATAAGACGGAAAGAAGAAGCGGGCGCCAAACAAAGAGCTGAGGAGGAGAAAAGACGGAAAGAAGAAGCAACATTCAAGAACAGGGTTAAAGAGGAAAAAGCCGCTGAAGACGTACGGATTACCGGGAGTAATGCCGTGGATGAACCCGGTTCACAACGTACTTCGGGCGCCATTGGTAATGTTGGGGAACCGAAACAGCCATATAAGAGGAACATAAAAAAAAGAGTGCTGGCAGGGTCTTTAATAATCCTGGTTGCTATAGTCGCTGTATGGGCCTATTCCTTATTGAATTCAGGTTCGGAAAAACAATCTCCCTCCGGGCAGAAAATAAAGGCAACAGTTTCAAAGGATTCTGTTGTTTCGGATACATCCAAAAAGGATTCCCCGGAGAAGCCGGCAACACTGTCAGAACTGGGGATAGGTGACACCTATGAAGGAGGAATAATTTTTGCAATCGATGACACCGGAAAAACCGGAAAAATAGCACATCCCGGAGATGCAGGTGTAATGCCCTGGAAAAAGGCCATCAATATTCAGGAGCAATTAGGTGAAGGATGGAGGTTGCCAACGTTCGACGAATTGGAAATAATGTACCGGACCATCGGTCAGGGTGCCACCAATAACGGTCACTTTGCCGATGAACTTTACTGGAGCGCCACTGCGTACGATGACTATCAGGCCCGACTTTTAAGGTTCAGCGATGGCAATACATCCTATCATTATAATAAGGAACTGGAAAATAGAAAATTTCAGGTCAGGGCTGTTAGGGATTTTAACCGTTAAAGGCCAAAGTTAAACTTGAAAATCTGGAGCATTTGACACTTAAGGGAGTTTTCCGTATATCGGTACCGCCGGGAGGGACACTATCCCACTAAGTGTGTCAGTTGAAAATAACAGCGGTTTGACCTTTGTATAATTTCGAACCCTTTTTTATAGACAAAGACCAGGTTACCGTCAACAGTTGGCACAGTGGGGGACTACCGGCTCAAACTAATGATATAATCAATCAAAGCATTTACCTGCTCCTCGTTCATTCCCGTAAGCAGTCCCTCATACATAAGTGATTCTTTAACATTTTTTGTTTCCAGGATATCTTCCCGCGCTACCTTCACTATACTGTTACCCACAAGCATGATGGAAAGTTCATTTTCGTTGGAACTCACGAGGCGTCCAAGAAAGACCTGCCCGTCTTTTTTTGTGACCTGCTGTGCCATCATACTGGGTTTGATCCTCTCTGAGGGGTTCGTTATTTCCTCGAGAATTTCTGCCCGTGACAATTGATTGCCAATATCCCTTAAGTTAGGGCCCAATAATTCATTTTCGCCATCCACCTGATGGCAACCCAGGCATGCCGCTTCTGCAAACAATTGCTTTCCAGCTTCCAGGGTAGTTGAGGAAAATTCCGGAGAGGCAGGTTTTCTTCTTGGACTATAATCAGTAAATTCAGGATCGAATACCAATTTGTAAAAGGCGCCCTGGTTTTTATAGACCGCATTATACCAGTAATCAGTCATCCCGTGTTGTGCTACATAAAGGGAGCCATCCTTTCCAAACGCAATATCGGAAATTTTGGGAAGGTCGGCTACTGGGATTTCCCGGTATTGATAGCTCCCATTAGCATCAGCTTCTATTTCAATACGTGCAATTGCACCCCGGTTCCAGCGTTCGCCAGGCCCGTAATAAGCCACGAATAGATTACCTGCACTCCCTCCGAAGTCATTTTCGGGTGAATTGAACTGTATGCCAGAAGGCGCCAATTCTGTCTGTAGATTATAAACTGGATGCATGACGGAATCATGCGGATATTTTGCCGGGTTATGTCCGTAAAAAGCATTTCTAACCAATAGGTTTAACTCTTCATTTGGATTGCCACCACCTTCATTATCGGTAAAAAACAGATCCCCCTGTTCATTAAAGCCAATTCCATAAACAGACCGGATGCCGGTGGCTATTCGCTCCACGGCAGTTCCGTCAGTCGATATACGCAAAATAGAACCCCGGTAACCGTTGGTATCCGGAGAGGGAGCAGCGTTCCACGAATCTGTGGTCAGGGCACAATATAACCAGCCATCCGGACCTATCGTTAATCCGGAAGTCCATTCATAAGGGTGCCCGCTTTCGGGGATTTGATCAAAGACTACCCAGCTTTCATCGGCCCTCCCATCCCCGTTGGCATCCAGAAATGCCCTTATTTGCTGTGCCGCGCCTATGTAAACCGTATCCCCATGATAGGTGAATCCCGCCGGTGACCGAAGCCCATAATCACGGATATCACAGTATATGGCCGTTGAGTCTTCCAATCCATCGTCGTCTGAATCATGGAGTGTATACACTTCTCCGGTTTGATTTGATGCAAACAGTACGTCATTTGGCCCTAAGGATAACTGTATGGGGTTCGAGATCGAAACCCCCTTGTTTATAGGAAGTTTAAAAGCTCTGTATGCACCATATACGGGGATTGTGGTGTCCCTAAAGCTCGCTAAATATCCTGCTTCGGGAGCTGACTCATTTTTGCAGGAAGTTAAAAGCAGGATCCCGGTAAAAACACAGATGAGGACTCTCATAGATTGAGATTGGCTACTCTCAAATATACAAATTTTGATCAATTCTTGCTTCGATGACCCGTTGATTTTTAAAGGCAATTGCCTAAGATTAAGGGGGGTACGAGCGTGTCTCAGCTGCCATTGGAGGTTGTCGGCAGGCAATTAAAGGGGTTTTTTCACTAGGCTTTGATCATTGAATTTTTTGATAAGATATGTCAGTATCATTTCACAACTACGTGATAACAACCATTGAAAAATCGCTCGTTGATCTTGGCATCCCTTACAGGGCATACTTTAACCCCGTGATCAATTGATCAATTTCTTCTGTGCTGGTATAATGCAAAAAGGAGATCCGTAACACCCCGGGAGGTCTTGGGATGCCCATATCCATCAGGGGACGCACGGCATAAAAATCGCCGATACCCAGCATCAATTTGTGTTCGGTCAATTTGGTATATACTTCTTTAAGGGCCTTATTGCGCGGTATGACAGACACTGTGGGTACCCTGCCTTCCTCGCCGACCGGACCCAAAATTTGAAGGTCTTTACGGGACTTTAAAAATCCGAACAACCGCTGCAACAGCATTTTTTCATGTTCCCGGAACAAACTGTTTAATGCGTTATTCCGTTGGGCGGGTGTTGCTTCCTCTTTAAAATGATGTTCATACACCGCATCAAAATAATCTATTATACCACTTACTGCACCGATTTGGGCATGATCCGGCCCGGCGGGGGTAATCATATTCCTGGTGATACCTTCCTTGAAAAAATGAGATTGGTTTTTCATCTTTCCGGCCAGGGCCTTATTTACGTACATCAATCCCAAATGTGGCCCAAAAGTCTTGTACAGGGAAAAGAAGTAAACATCTGCTTCCAGATCTTTTAAATCGGGAAAGCCATGAGGCGCGTTGGCTACTCCATCCACCACAGAAATTGCCCCATGTGCATGTGCTTTTCGACTGATATCCCGGACGGGGTTCATATGGCCGATTACATTGGAGCAGTGTGGAAAAGCAACCATCTTTGTTCGGGATGAAAATAAATCCTCTAAATCCCCTAAACTGAGCAAGCCCGTTTCGGGATGTACATGCCACTCAATTATTTTTAGGCCTTGCCCGGCCCATTTTCTCCAGGCGCCGGCATTGGCTTCATGATCCTGGCAGGAAACAATGATTTCGTCCCCCTCTTTCCACATGGGAAGCATAGCATTCGCCAGTACATAGACATTTTGGGAGGTGGAAGGACCGAAATGGATCTCTTCTCCGTCCACATTCAGGTAAGCGGCCATCCTTCTGTAGGAAGCATCCATCAATTCCCCGGCCTTTTGTGAGGCAGGAAATGGATAGTAGGGCTGTACCTTGTTTTTCATATAAAAGTCGGTCAACCGATGGATAAATTGGCTGCATGGATAGGATCCTCCAGCATTTTCAAAGAAAGCCCACCCATCCAGGGAAGGTTCCTTAAAAGCGGGGAATTGTTCGCGCACAAATGGAAGATCAAGTTTCATACTTAAAACGTACTTAAAAATGGATACATAGTTCTATGGGGAATATCTATCAGAACCGGACATGCTTTCTCCGGTTTGGTATGCTTTCTGTAATTAATGGTTTTATTTTCGGCAAGAAACCATCGGTGGATTTTGGAGTGGAGTTTGATCATTGGATTTTGGTCGTTGACGGTTGCCGATCCAAGATACTGAATTAATCATTAGACTGACAATTCGCAGCAAAACCAAAAAACGAATTTCCTGTTAACAGCCATCCGG
>DATGCB010000280.1:0-3084 GCA_035312365.1 Eudoraea sp.
AAACTGCATGTTTTGGATTGGCGCCTCCATTCCCCCCTACGTATACATTCCACCCGCCTTCCACGGCGATAAATCCAAAATCCTTACCCCGGGCTTCTGCACATTCACGGATGCAACCAGAGACCCCTCCTTTCATTTTATGGGGTGAACGGATGCCTTTATAACGATGCTCTATTTCAATGGCAAAACTTACACTTTCGTCCATCCCGTAACGGCACCAGGTGGAGCCCACACAGCTCTTAACAGTCCGTAAAGCCTTGCCATAGGCATGCCCGCTTTCAAAACCCTCTTTGATTAATTCTTCCCAGATCAGGGGTAATTCGTGCAACTGCGCCCCGAACATGTCGATACGCTGGCCACCCGTGATTTTCGTGTAGAGCCTGTATTTCATGCCAATTCTCCCCAGGGTCATTAATTGTTGAGGGGTTATTTCCCCTCCGGCTACCCTGGGCACCACAGAATATGTCCCATTGCGTTGTATGTTGGCAAGGTATCGATCGTTAGAATCCTGAATGGTCTCCTGGCGGTTGGCCGTCTCGTTGTAAATACTGGCAAAGACAGCGGCAACGGCAGGTTTGCATATTTCGCAGCCATGGCCACTTCCGAAGCTGTCGAGAAGTTCGTCATAGTCCTGAATGTCCCTGAGCTTTACGATATCATATAATTCCTGGCGCGAGTAGTTAAAATGTTCGCATATGCTTTCCTTTACGGTTTTACCCAGTGTTTTAAGGCTCTCTTTTACAAGATCGGCCACCATGGGTTTACAGCCCCCGCAACCGGTGGTTGCTTTGGTTGCTTTGGCAACACTCTTTACATTTTCATTTCCCCCTTCAAGGACGGAACAACACACAGCGCCTTTGGTTACCGATTCACAGGAGCAGATAACCGCAGTATCCGGCAAGTCCATAGCACTGCCGAACGCTGAACCACCCTCTCCCCGGGAACCCACTATCAATTCCTCTGCGTTGTCCGGGAGGGGAATGCCGTTAAGGAACATTTGGTGCAGGATATTATAATCATCGGCGTCCCCAACCAGGATGCCCCCGAGCAGGGTTTTGCCATCATGACTTACATTGATCCTTTTATATAAACTCTTGGTCTTGTTCTCAAAAATAATAGAATGCCCTTTTTCAGGGGGCATGTAGGGAACACCGAAACTTGCCACGTCAACCCCGATCAATTTTAATTTGGTAGACATGTCGATATCCTCGCTCATGGTCACTTCCGGTTTCTCAAGGATCTGGTTCACTGCGACTTCGGCCATTTCATAGCCGGGTGCCACCAATCCGTATATCATTTGATTGTATAGGGCCACTTCTCCAATGGCATATATATCCGGATCTGAAGTTTGCATTTTATTGTCGACCACGATACCGCCCCTGACACCCATTTTAAGATCACAAGTCTTTGCCAGTTCATCCCTGGGGCGGATTCCCGCCGATATAATGAGCATATCCACATCGAGCCTGTCATCTTCGCCAAATTCCATACCGGTTATACTGCCGTTTCCCAGAATCTGATTCGTTGCCTTACCAAGATGTATACTGATACCCATGGACGTAAGCATAAGTTCAAGAACTTTGCTACTCCTGGAATCTAATTGCCTGGGCATTAGTTTTTGGGCAAATTCCACGATATGTGGTTCCAAGCCCATATCCATTACCGCTTTGCCGGCTTCCAGTCCTAAAAGCCCTCCACCTAATACCGCTGCCCTGCAAAGGGGTTTCGATTTCTTTATTTTTTCGGCATAGGACAGCATACCTTCCAGGTCTTCTATGGTCCGGTATACAAAAACACCCTCTTTATCAACTCCGCTTATTGGAGGCACAAAGGGTGCTGAACCGGTTGCCAATACCAAATAATCATAGGAATATTCGTTGTCTTTGGTGGTTGTTATGGTTTTGGTTCTCCGGTGTATATCGGCTACACGTTCATTAGAGACCAGTTCGATCCCCTGTTCCACATACCAGCTGGCCGGTGCCAATTCCAGGGCCCTGGCGTCCTGAGTTTCAAAAAAGGCACTCAAATGTACCCGGTCATAGGCCACCCTGGGTTCTTCACCAAAAACGATCAGTTTATAGGCACCCTTTTCTGCCTGGGCTACAAATTTCTCGCAGAATTTGTAGCCAACCATACCATTTCCAACTACGATTACAGTCTTCATAGATATATATTTAGTAATACGGTACAATATTACGTATAAATACGTATAAATGATACGATTTTTTCTAAATAAATACGTATGTTTATTGCAGGATTGATAAAAGATGTAACTTAAAATCTATATTTCAGAACTTCGATCCGGCTCAAGAAACAGCCGTACACGCATATATACCTACTGCTTTGGCCAATAAATGTTCAAGGAGCCTTCTTTTTTGCAAAAACGCGGAATTTGCGGATGTAACCAGTTATTGCGCAAATTGGATTGGCAGATCAGGGCTGGCGTTCCATCGTCAGTGGTGTGTGGTAAAGTCTAAGGCACCATGGAATTACTCAAATCTGAGCCCCCTGATTTTTTCGTTATGGAATTATCTTCCTTATTTAGCCCCCTGTTTATGGGGGATACATGTGGAACTAAAAACGTAGTTACGGAGATGTCACCGGATTGTTGCGCATTTATTAAATAGTCCCCGTCAAAATTTTTATTTCCCTAATTCTTCCTGCCTTCTTTTATAATCTTCATAAAAAGCGGCTTCAAATCCATAATAATAGACGCCACATACGTAAAAATACGTAGTTATACGTAGGTTTGTAGCACAAAATAAATTTTACACCCCGATAAACAGATCCCTTATGAAGAATTTTGTTTCAGCGAAGGCTACCAAACTGGACCTTTTCAATTTTAAAAACATACCCACAAGGACCTTCTGGATAACCTCCATCGCATTTTTCATTTGTTTCTTTGCGTGGTTTGGGATTGTTCCCTTTATGCCCGATGTGGTCAGGGACCTGGAACTGACCCCTGCCCAAAAATGGAATTCAATTATCCTGGCGGTTACCGGTACTGTTTTCGCCCGACTTCTCATCGGTAAATTATGCGATAAATACGGACCCAGGATATGTTATACCTATTTACTGGTGCTG
>DATGCB010000281.1:0-4950 GCA_035312365.1 Eudoraea sp.
AGTCCTTCTTATTATCGCCAATTAATTCAGAATTATTCAAGACTTTAATCAGTCGAGAGTTTTTTGATTTCTCAATTTTTATTTTATCCTGTCCATAAGATATTTGAACAAAACAAATTGTAAATAGTAAAATGAGTGTCGATTGCATTTTCATTTTTCAGCTTGTAGCTAACGAGAGTCTGCGCAGAAACCCATTTCGAATAAAAATAAGTGATCGGTTTTGATTTATAGCGATGTGATGTGGGTTTTATGGATGATTTTTTGGCCGTATAGTAAGTTGCGATGAAAAATAAAGCCGCGCAAAATGGCTGAAATAGCTCCAAATAAGCGGAATAATTTAAGTCCAAGCTGTTTCAGCCTGTTTTTGAGCTCTTTTGGATCAAGGATGGACATTAGTCTTCCAAGATTATAACAGATCATGATCAGGTTTACCTCGGAGAGCACATTTTCTTTTCCCTTCATCAGGGCAAAGGTAAAGCCCCATTGTCTTTTCAGTGTCCCGAACTGGTGTTCGGTGATCTGTTGCCTGAGCCTGTAATATTGGGGATTTTCTTTTACCCTTTTCTGGTTATCATCGAGTGCCTCCTGGTAAATGGAACGCTCGATAAATCGGCCATTTTTATTCTTGGTGCATAGATGTCTTACGGGACATATTTTGCAAGCTTGCCTGTTCTTGTAATGCTTGACTTTGTGCCCGGCCTTATCGTAAACGGTCCCATTGGTGGCCAGGGTCTTACCGGCCAGGCAGGTATAGGTGTCCGTTTCCTTGTCGTATTTAAAATCGATCATGGGGTAAAGGCCGTTGTGCTGTGAGGAATGGTCCTTTGGCGAGGAGTAGGGCGTAATCCCGTTCCTGGTACATATGTCCAAATGTTTGGCCGTAGTATACCCTTTGTCGGTAAGGGTGTTCATATTTTCCACTCCCAGGAGTCCTTTGGCGTCCAGGGCCATAGGGGAGAGCGCATGGGTGTCGTTTACGGTTCCTGTGGCGTTGTTTACGAAAAGTTTATGTTTGGCGTCGCATCCTGCCTGTATGTTGTAGCCCACATTTACGATGTTGCGATGTATTATCACCGATCTGGCATCGGGATCGGTAAGGCTGATCTGTGTTTCCCCACTTTCCCGGAGCTGCTTTTCTATGGTCCGATATCTGTCTTTTTTTGATTCCTGATAGGCTATTTTGTCCTGTACCTCTTGCATATCGACATCCAGATCTTCGGTATCCAATTGTTGTTGGTATTCCAGGATCTTGTTGTCTATGTAATCGATATGGCGATCGATCTTGTTCTGGTTAAAATTGTTCTTAAGGGCGTTCTGCGCTCTTATCTTAAAGGAGTCGATGGCGATGGTCTGCCCGTCGATCAGTTTCCAGTCTTTGAGCAGCACCACAAAATACCTGAAGGCCTGTTTGAAAGCCATGGCGTTGTCCTTTCTGAAATAGGCGATTTTCCTTGCCGATGGCCTGAGTCCCTTCAAGAGCCAGATGACCTCGAGGTTCACCTTGCAGGCATGTTCCAATTGGCGGGAGGAGCGCAGTTTGTTCTTATAGCCGTAGAGATAGAGTTTGAGCATATCCGACGAACGGTAGGGCGGTCTTCCCTCTGAGTTTAGCACATCCTTGAAGCCCAGTTCCCCAAGGGGGAGGATATTCACGAACATATCGACGATCCTGGCCCACGAATCTGGACCTATAACGGATTCAAAATCCATCATTACAAGCTGGTCCCTGTTAAAACCTTTGACAAAATCCATGATATTAAGATACCCAATATTGCAAGGGAATGCCCAAAGGACCAGGAAGGACAATTAACAAAGTTATTAAGAAACGGGAGGTTTTTGCGCAGTCTGACGGTTTGAATATACCCTCGATTTAATGGGGTTTATTTTTTGTTGTAGCCAGTTATTATTTTTTAATATAGTGATTGGAGTACCTGTAATTCCCGCGTAAAAAACAATTATCTCAACAGGTTCAGCACCATCATTTCGTCCAAAATGCCATGTGTTTACTAATTCTACAATTGGTTCGCCAGCTTTAAGATAAAGTGTGTCATTAGTTTCACTAATTACAGTTAACTCACCCTTTAGTACAACACCGGCGTTAATTTCCGGGTGTTTATGTAATGGGAATTTTGTTTTTGGAGGAATAATTATTTTTAAAATGGTTATTTCAGGATTACCATCAAGGTATTTTGGAAGTGGTGTGCCATTCCAACTTTCAGTTGTCCTAACTAATGTTATCACTTCTGTTTTAGTAATTCTATCTGAGTCGCATCCGGGCAAACAAATTGAAGTCAAACAAAATAAGAGGAGTAATTTCTTCATTTTATATAATTAGTAATTTAAGCTGGTTGCGCATTCTTTGTTTAATTAGCTACAACGGTTTAGCCAGGAACAGTACGGAAGTAAAGCATGCGTTTCACTTTCGGTTTAGCTCGTAGCAAAAGCTTTGCTTTGTTTTAAATTTTTATTGTCAGAGTAAAACCCTAAAGATTTTGCGGACCTGCCTGCCGGCAGGCAGGCTTCATAAAAATACGCAAACCTTTCGGTTAAGCCGGAAGCCCGTATTGTTTATAGGTTGTGTTATGCGTTCGCTTACAAAACTCCTAACTCCATTTATTTATTTCGAGTTATTTCCGATGACTGTCTGGCAATCAATTGCCAACTCTTATCGTAACTGATCCATACATTTGTAAACCTCCTTGGTATCCATTCCTCATGGTTAGTTGTCAAATTCGCCGGCTGTTGTAACTCTTTGCCCATCACAATCGCAATATTCTGATTGAATGTGATTTTTTCTATAATTCTTTCAACAGTGGGGAATATATGTCCACTTTTCATAAGTGCGACAATTTCTTTCGGTGTCACAATTTTTCCATTCGGATTATTTACTACATAGTCCTTCGACCATATCTCTAATAATGAATTTGTGTCTCCTTTATCAAGTAATTCTGTCCAATGCTTTTCTAATCGTCTGATTTCCATTTCATCTTTTGATTGGGCAAACGTTAGTGTAGTAATTAAAAGGAAACTAATTAAGGCGAGATTTAAAGTTTTCATAATTTAAATATTTCGGGTTGAAGTAATAATTATTTTAAATGGATGTTTTTAAGTGACACACAACGGTCTCTCATATGGCTTGTGACGGTCGCGGAAAGCATCTTTCTGTCCGACCGAGAAGAAGTTAGTTAAGAGCCGAAAACCTTGCTTTTACCATTTCACCCGTCATACGCTATATGCATTATTATGTGGCGTTTCTTATTTTCCGTCTTGCATTTTAATCCATTCTTTTACTACTGTTTGCAAATCCCTTTTGCGATTTTCAATATCCACTATACTCTCAAACTTTGCTGTCCGAGCTTCCTTTCCGTCACCCTGCAACAGTCCGGTCTTGTCATTAATAAATGCTCCTTTGTGAAACATTAAGCTTACATGTTTTTTTGCGTTCATAAAATAAGATGCCATGTTCCCTTTATAAATAAAGGTCGGGCTGCTCCATTTTATGGTTTCTTCAATGTCCTTGTGTGTGCTTAAAATAATCTCACGAACCCGTTGAATTTCTTTATTCAAAGGATGCTTTTTCTTTTTGAGGTATTCGTCAACGATTGGGTTTTTCTTCATAATGTGGTCTATTTTTTATAAATAATGAAATGACAAGCAGCACACAAGTTATGCCTGACAAAACTGTCCCACCAATCGCGAGTAGTGTCAAAGAGGTAAGAAAAAATGCAAACTCGGCAAGTAGTGTAATAATCGTCAGTTTACGGATGGCGGGTTCATTATCTTTAATTTCTGTCAGCATTGTCCAACTCAAAAGTGGAAGAGTGACAAGAAAAATGGAAACAATGATATTAAAGCCGTCCATAAAGTTTTGAGTTGTCCGCATAATGCCACCACCAGAATTGACCTGAAGGGCTCTCATAAATTCCTGCATTTTCAAAAAGTCAGGCGTTGTAGGGAAAGGAACGCCGGCAATAACAAAAAATGTATGAAGTGTCGCAATGAGCAGCATTATCACAAAACCGATCTTGAGTAAAATAAGTTTTCGTTCCATGTCAGTATCATTATATTATGAAAATCTAATAATAACATTAGATTCTACTAATATAGTTTTTATCTTTGTTTTATGAAAGCAGAAGTTGTTTTTGGGGCATTAAGTGACGAAAGCCGTCTCAAAATGGTTAAGATGTTGGGGATGAAGGATTGTACCGTAGAGGAATTAATGACCGGGTCGCGGAAAAGTCAGTCCTCTACTTCACAGCATTTAAAGGTACTGCTTGAGGCGGGATTGGTTTCCTATTCAAAATTTGGAAACTTTCGGATTTATACACTTAGAAGGAATGAACTTAATAGGGCGATGCGTTTTTTTGATAATTTATGGGAGGAAGATTTAAATAAATTAAAGGCTCATCATGAGAAGAAGAATAAATAATGTAATTGATAAGGAAATTTGGATAAAGGCGCCAGTTGAAGATGTTTTTAGCCACTTCACTCAGCCTGAGGCTATGCTTAAATGGCATGGTAAGGAAGTTGAATTAAATCCGGTTCAGGGTGGTAAATACAAAGTAATTTTTGAAAGCGGAGATGAAATTGAAGGTGAGTTCATAAAATTGATCCCAAATAAGTTCATTTCTTATTCAGCCAATTATTGGGATATTAAAACATATATAGAAATCCATTTTTTTTCAGAGAATGGAGGTACGACCGTGAAACTTCGACAGGAGTTTGGTCCGGACAAGGATTTAAGTTCCTTTAGTGATGGCTGGGATTACTTCCTTGCGATCCTTAAGAGTCTTTGGGAAAATAAGATTTATGAAAAAGATTGTGCTCACTCCTAAAGCTTTTTGTACTATATATTCATCAAGTGATTTTGAAAATTTGGAATGGCCATTTTCAAATGCCACATAACGGCCCTGGCTATGGCAAGTGCGGGATTTTGAAACCGAATCTTTG
>DATGCB010000282.1:0-3905 GCA_035312365.1 Eudoraea sp.
CTGAAACTCCATAAAGGCAGATGGCGGAATAAAACCGTCAACTGCGACCGCGGCCCATCCTATTTCCTTAAGTATGCGGTTCATCCCGTACATATTGGGGATGTGGTCTATGGAAATCCCTGTTTTCGTAAGTCCTTCCGGATAGGAAGTATGGGCAACCCGACTCAGGTAATCCACATTTTTTCGCATTACATAGCGCCAGACTGCCTGATCAATAGCCGTATATTCCTCATAATTCTGAGGTTTTATATACTGCTTCAGGTGCTTTGGAAGTTTATCCAGTATGTAGTTGCTCTCGTAGGACATTAGGGACCGTTTTTAGTATCCCAAAGGTACGAAAAACGGAGCGTACCGGCGATCGCAAATAAAAGAATGAAAACACCCTTTTAAGCATTCTAAATACTATTTTCTATGAACAATCCGGGGATCATTCCCGGAATTGACCTGCCATGGTTTTGTATGGTAAAAAGATCCTGCATGCAGATTTTGCAGAGGGCGCAACTAAAAAAGCCCCTCCCGGACCGGGAAGGGCTTTCTTTTTATTTTATATGGACATCAATTCGATGCAAGGGCATCGGGCGGATACTTTTGCAGGATTTGAGAAACAAATTCCCTGATCCGCTGTTCCTTCCTTTCTATATTCTGGCCGCTGCCAAGGGTGCCGACACCCCTGCCCTGCCAAACCAGGGCCTTGTTTTTGGTATCGATCAGATCGATATACAATGAGCCCTCGGTCCGCGTACTGACATTATTACCATAGTAACCAGGGCCTCCCCATATATAGGGATTCCAATAGCCATAACCCCAGCCCCAGCCCCAACCCCAGCCGAAATTGTTGTTGTAGACATCTACCCGCTCTTTTTCCTTGGTAAAAATACTCACCAAAAGATCTGGCTGATTGGACTTGACAAACCCCCTTGAACTCATTTCTTCCTCTATGGCATGGAGGATCCTTTTCTTATCCAGGTCGGAAATCTGTGCTTTGTCAATACCCGTTTTGTAAAACGCATAGCTTTTGTAGGAATTAAAGTCGGCTTCGCTATCATAGTCAGACACAACTCTGACGGAGACACAGGAACTCATTAACAGCAGTCCAAATAGCGGTAAGGCCCATCGTTTAAACTTTTTCATAACAATCATCTTTTGGGTTAACAACAGTTTGTATCTCTGTGAATATACACAAATATCATGCCGAATCCCATTAATTTTAGCTGGAATCTATCCTTAAATCATAGCCATAAGGACAATGCCTGCAGCCACTTTCACAGCAGTAGCCCCTTTTCAGATGGTATTGCCTTGTAAATACTTTATAGCCATCCTCAGAGAGGTAATAATCGCCTTCCTCTACCGGAATTAGTTTCTTCATAGTGCACTTCCCTGTTTTCAGGGATATCATTATAAGATAAAAGTAAAGGATTCTTGTTAATAAGCGATCAAAAAATCGGTGCGAAACGCCATTTTCCGGACATTCTCATACATTTGACACGTTTATCGCATATGTTTGTAATAACAACTATTTTAAAACAGCATTGAGAATTTTACAATTATCTTTGTGGTGAGTCGTTAAAACTATTGCGTATGATTTTGGTAATAAGACATTTTTTTCACAAGAACTACGTTGGACTTTCACTTTGGCCTTTTATCATTCTTAAGAATGACCACTTAAAAGGAGATACGGTGCTTATTAACCATGAGCGAATTCACCTCAGACAACAACAGGAACTACTGATTGTATTATTTTATATTATGTATGTGTCTGAATGGCTTATCCGGTCCCTGTATTATTTTGATAGCTATAAAGCATATCAGAACATCAGTTTTGAACGCGAAGCCTACCACAACGAAACAAACCTGGAGTATATAGGGGAACGCAAAGCATTCAGCTTTATAAAATATCTTTGGGCCTAAAAAGTCCGGGATATGAAGGCGGCTGTAACACACATCAATCTTCCCATAACCCAGGAAAAGCAGGTGTCCCTTTCAATAAAGAGGGAAGATTTGTTATATCCCGATATTTCAGGCAATAAATTCAGAAAACTTAAATACAATTTGCTCAAGGCAAAAGAAGGCGGTTACGGCAGCCTGCTCACCTTTGGTGGCGCCTATTCCAACCACATCCTCGCTACCGCTTATGCGGGCAAGGCGTACAATTTTAAGACGATTGGGATTATTCGCGGAGAAGAACTAGCCAATAGACGGGAGTTGAATCCCACACTGCAGCAGGCCCGAAAAGCGGGGATGGAATTTAATTTTATATCCAGGAAGGATTACAGGGCAAAGGAAAATGACCATTTTCTGAATCAACTTCGGGCCAGGTATGGCAATTGTTATATTCTGCCCGAAGGAGGAACCAATGCCCTGGCCATTAAAGGTTGTGAAGAAATATTGAACCCCGGGGATGTTCAATACGATTTTATTTGTTGCAGTGTGGGTACGGGGGGAACGCTGGCAGGGCTTATTAATTCGTCCCATTCACGTCAAAGGATCCTTGGCTTCCCGGCAATAAAGGGGGATTTTTTGAAAAAAGATATTTGTAAATTTGTTCAGAGGGGAAATTGGGAATTATTTTTGGATTACCATTTCGGTGGCTATGCCAAAGTGAGCACTGCTTTGATAAGCTTCTTGAATGACTTTAAGGAAAAGACCCGCATCCCACTGGATCCCATCTATACGGGCAAGATGTTGTTCGGGATCCTGGACAGGATTGAAAGGGGATATTTTACCCCAAATTCCAGAATTTTGGCCATCCACACCGGAGGGCTTCAGGGAATAGCAGGTATGAACCGGAAATTGAAAGAAAAGAACTTACCATTGATCGATATATGAAGCAATTTATTGTAGTACTGTTTTTTGGTCTGCTGTTGACCGGATGTGGCACAAAGAAGAGGGTCGCCAGGTCTGACGGTGAAACCGGAACGCGTCAGCAGCCCCCGACTGCACAAAATGATACGGAGGAAAAAGGTTCATATCCTCTGCCTGAAGATTCCGGAAAATTCATAAAATTTCCGATTGGTTCCATTGAGGATTACATTGAGACTTTTTCTGAAATGGCCCAGTTTGAGATGAAGGCCTACGGGATACCGGCCAGCATTACCCTTGCGCAGGGCATCCTGGAAAGTGGCTTCGGACAGGGCGAATTAACGCTTAAAACCAATAATCACTTTGGCATAAAATGCCATACCGATTGGGAAGGGCAGTATGACCATCACGATGATGATGAAAAAGGAGAGTGCTTCAGAAAGTACAACCACCCGATGTACTCCTTCAGGGATCACAGTATCTTCCTGTCATCACGGGCCCGGTACGCTCCGCTTTTCACACTTAGACGCGATGATTATAAAGGCTGGGCCAGGGGGCTTAAAGCCGCCGGCTATGCCACAGACAAGCGATATCCGCAAAAATTAATTGCCTTTATTGAGCGTCATCAACTCCACAGATTTGACTTGCAGGTACTCAATGAAGGTTATCCTGTCCGGAAATATCCGTCAGCGTATGACTACACGGTGCATGTTGTGCAAAAAGGCGATACCCTTTACTCACTATCCAGGAAGTACTTTGTATCGGTAAACGAAATCATGAAGCTGAATAGTATGGATAATAGCAGGCTTTCGATCGGACAGGAACTCAAAATTAAAACGGAGCGGATTAACAGGTAGGAAGCTTAAAGGCCGTGGGAAGAGGCCACAATTTTTTTCTGATAAGGTTGGAGGCGATAGATTAAATGCTTCCTGATGCAGGGACCAGGACAATTCACAATATGATTTATAAAAGAAGCAGTGCGCTTTTTACCGAAGCCAAAAAATACATCCCGGGTGGCGTAAATTCTCCGGTACGCGCCTTTAAGGCGGTGGGTGGGGACCCTATTTTCGTTAAGGAGGCCAAAGGGGCCTATCTGTACGATGAGG
>DATGCB010000283.1:0-7739 GCA_035312365.1 Eudoraea sp.
GTAATTCTGCAGATATTCTCCTTTGATCTTATAGTTGATACCCAATAGAGTACGCTTTCTATAGCTGATGGTGAGATGTACCCATTTCAGGTAACGACCATGGTTTCCTCGTTCAATTTTTCGATGATGTTCATTTCCACATAGTCCGATACATCGATATCTCCTGTACTCTTATCGAAATAAATGATATTTTTGTCGTCGAAGTTGTCCTGGACCTCCTCTTTTATCCCTTCCAACATTATGGGAGGACAGCACTTTCATCTTAAGGTAACGGCACTGCTTGCTTTTTATGCTCTTATAGGGGGCTCCCAACTAGGTCGATTCGTTCATCACGTAAGCCAGCAGCGATCAGCATAGTCACATCTAGAGCTGTTAGTGTAGCCATTTTGATCCGATGGGTATGTTTAAAGGTTACTAAATGTGCTATAGTACCACTTCTGGAAACAGTAAAAGGTCCATACTTTAAAGGTATTATCGTCTTTTCCGGTCAAGTGGTTTGACACCAACTCCTGCACCGCTGCTATATTAAAAATTCCCTGGCCCTTGAGCTTTTTCGTGTCCGTATAACTTTCCAATTCAGGTTTTATGGAGAATTTAAGCCAGTCTCCGACCGGGGCGCCAAACCCTCCCTTGCCTTTATCCAGAAAATCTTTGGGAAACTGGTCCCTGAAAGCTTCTTTGAGAATGTACTTTTTGTTCCAGCCTTTCATCAGTAAATTTTCAGGCAGGGCATTCGTGTAATTCCATACCTTTTTATTGAGGAACGGAGACCTGCATTCCAGGGAATTCAGCATACTGGTCCGGTCCACTTTAACGAGCATGTCTCCCTCAAGGCTTATATGCTTGTCGATCATCCTGAAGTCGGTCAAAGAGGTTGGATTGCATATTCCGGTCTTTTCCTTGTATTCCTCAAATATGTCCGGATCCAGCTGATGCGGCAAGAGGTATTCATGCAGGCTGTTCTTCGTAAACCCCAGGGAAATGATGTCCCAGTAGTATTGTTGCTCATAGTCCACTGAATTCAAGAGCCGACTTGTCTTATATCTGTAACCCCTGTTATCATGGGAATATTTAAGCAGGGGTGAGGTGACCTTTAAAATGGCATTATGCATTTTTTTCGGGATGATCCGGGAATACCGGTCATTCAATTTACCCATATAATATTTATTATAGCCGCCGAAAACCTCATCACCTCCATCCCCGGTCAGGGCCACTTTTACGTGTTTCCGTGTCTTGTTGGAAACCATATAGGTAGGCAGGCTGGAGGAATCTGCAAATGGCTCGTCAAAATTCAGGAGAATTTCATCCACATTTTCCTTCAGGTCCTTTTCCCCGATGATAAATTCGTGATGATTGCTTCCAATGACCCCGGCTGCGATCCTGGATTTATCGGTTTCATCGAAGATCTTTTTTTCAAAACCGATGGAAAATGTTTCAATAGGGGTCGATTTTGCCTGAGAAAGACACAGGGAAACAATGGAGGAATCCACCCCTCCAGACAGAAAAGTACCCAGGGGGACATCGGAGATGGACCTGCTGATGACGCTTTCATACATAAGTTCCCTTACCTCCGATTTTGCCTTTTCCAGGGTCCTTTTCTCCTTTTCAAACACCTTTTTTTCTTCTTCAATTGGAAGTATTGAAAGCTCAGATGTGTCCAGGTCATACGTAATGTAGTGATTCGCCCGTAATTTGTAAATCCCCTCGTAAATGGTATGCGGTGCGGGAATATAGGTTAACCTGAAAAAGAGATTGAGCCCTCTTTTGTCTATCCCGGGTCTGTGGTCCAGCCTGTGCAGGATCGATTTCAATTCGGAACCCCATATAAATTCACCGTTCAATTGCGTATAGTACAGCGGTTTTTCACCAAAATAGTCCCTGGCAATAAAAACTTTGTTGTTTTTTTTATCATAGATGCTGAAGGCAAACATTCCATCCAACTTTTTAAAAGAGGCTTCCCCTTCCAGTTCATATAGTTTTACTATTACCTCCGTATCACTATGGGTGTTGAATGATATGCCTTTTGCTTCGAGTTCCTTTTTTAAGGTTAAATAGTTGTATATTTCCCCATTAAAGACGATCACCAATTGTTTGTCATCTGAAAAAATGGGCTGATCCCCGGATTGCAGGTCAATAATGGACAGTCGTCTCATCCCGAGGGCAATCCGGAAAGCATCATTAGATTCGGTATATTCGCCATCATCATCCGGTCCCCTGTGATATATAAGTTCGTTCATCGCCCTTATCCCGGAAATCAGATCGGTTTTTTGATGACTTACACTTTGTACAATTCCGTTAATTCCACACATACTGGTTCGTTTAAGACGTAATAAATGTTTTAAATTGACGGTAGACCGTACTCAAGTCATATTCCAGGGCTTTTTTCATAGCTAATTCACCATATTTTCTTCTTTCCGGGGGATTTTCTTTAAAATAAACCAGGGCGCTGGCCAATCCTTTTTGGTCCCTGTTATTGATCAGCAACCCGTACTTCCCTTTAAAAAAACTGCCATCTTCGATAAATATTGTGTCCTGGGAACCATTTAAAAGTTCCAGTGGCCCCGAAAGGCAATTGGTTGATATACACGGCAGGCCAATAGCCATGGCCTCGAGCAAAGCATTGGGAAATCCTTCAGTTTTGGAGGACAAGACAAAACAATTGTATTGCACTAAATATTTGTAAATGTCACTAACGGTTCCCCTCAGATGTACGATGTTACTTAACCCCTTCTTTAAGATCCGTTTGCTGAGTTCTTCATTCAACGGACCATTGCCATATATATCCAGTTCGTATCCCTTATTAAGTGCGGCCACTGCATCTATTATCATTTTTTGGTTCTTCCGTTCACTCAGGGTACCAACTGTCACTATTTTGAGAAGCCCATCATCTCCGGTCAATTGATCGGGTGATACTTTAAGTTTTGGAATTTCAATGGGATTATAGATCACTTCCATAGGGATCCTGATCTTAAAATTTATGGCCAGATCCTGATTGATATAAACGGAATTAGAAAACAATTTGTCGTTCCGGTTATAGAGTAATGGATAAAAAACTTTAGAGATATAATAGGAAATCTTACTGGTGGTATTATCTGTCGGGAACCCCCTCTCACTAATAATTGTTCTTAATTTTGAGTGTTTCATCCTGGCCAGGCTGTTCATGAGATTTGGCAATGCAAGAAACGAAACAGCAATATCAATCTTATTCCTTTTCAAAATCCCCAGATACCTCGATGTGCCTTTAACGGCTTCTGTGAATTTCCCAAGAAAACTGAAATTGGTATTCAAAGGCTTCCTGGATAAAACAAACGTATGCACCTCCCCGGGGATCTCAAAGTGAATCAGATCGTAAATAAGAATCAAATGTACATCAAAATCAACCACCAATTTTTTAAGTAGTAAACTTATGACCTTCTCGGCCCCTCCGCTGGTGAGACTGGTCACCAATATGCTTATCTTTTTTCGATCGCCTGCCAAGATTTCCTCCGTTTATTATTGTGTACCATCTATAAGTTTTACAAAAAGTTGTTCGTACTGGCCAATGATTTTGGAAGCGCTGAACCGTTCCATAACGGAATTTCGGATGGTACAGGGATCCATAGGTTGCTCCCTGTGGATTTTCCGGATATAGTCCAGGTACTCATCTTCGGTCCGGGCAATATAACCATTGACCCCCGGGACTATAATCTCCTGCGTACCACCCGGGGCAAAATAGGCGATTACCGGGGTCCCTACCGCGCAACTTTCCAATAACGCGTTGGGAAATCCCTCCGAATATGAGCCCTGAAGATAAATATCACTCTTCTGCAGATAATGTTCTACGTTTTCGGTATATGCGATGTATTCTATATGGTCTGAGATTCCTAAATCGATCGCCGTAGTCCTAATTTTGGCTAATTCCGGGCCCGAACCTATTAAGGTGTAGGCAAAAGGAATATCCAGTTTCCCCAGCAATTGAATGATCCTTAATTGCCCTTTGATTTTTGTTAATCGACCAATCGTGATCAGTTGTATCCTATTTGCAGTTTTACAATCATCCTTAAGGGTAAACTGGCTGGTAATGGGGTTGTTTATCACTATCAGTTTTTTTGGGGGAAACTTGTAATATTCCACCAGATCTTTTTTCATGTCCAGGGACTGGCAAATGATGGCATCCAGAAAAACTTTTTGTGGTTTGTCTATATGCAAATAACCTTTTTTCGGTGGCTTGTATAAGAATGAGGTTGACCGAATCATGGTTTCCCGTCCGACGAATCTTCGTTTCGGAAAGAAGACGGAATAAAGCGCCATGATGACATTGACATGGCCCATAGTACTGAAAACCAAATGGAACTTATGGGTGAGCAACAATTTAAACAAATGAGGGAAGGCATGCCTGACCCTGGTTTTATTGAAAAATATCACGTCGATATCCTTCACTTTATAAACGGCATCAGTTTTATTCCCTACAACGACCAATGTTGCTTTAAACCGATCTTTATCAATGTGTTGGGCTATAAAAGACATAATACGCTCCGCCCCGCCAGCACCCAGTGTCGGCACAATCAATGCAATACGGTATTTAGACTTTGGCTTTTTATTCGTCGACTTCAACATAGGGTAACACGGGTTTAATCAGGTTTAATGCTTCAGGTTTGGGAGGACTTTATTAGATTGTAACTCTCTTTTTTTGATTAATTTTTTACCGTGTCAATCTTTTAACGGCCGAACTAATATTTTATTTCAGTTATTTTGAAATGTCCGATTCGGAGGTCAAATATAATGAAGTTATTGACGTTTAAATGTAAATCGGGTGTATGAAGTATTCCTGTTAAGAAGCAGGGTTGATCAACGTCACTAAAATTGAATTTATGATATATGATTTATCTATGCCGGGGCATTTTAACGACCACAGAGCATTCACGCAATTTTAACCCACTATTTTTTAGCATTTTTTACAGGCTTACAATAACATAAGCACAAATCGTTTCCTATGATGTTCAAACAAAAAATAAAGAGGATAATCAACACCACGGAGTCCAGGATCAAGTATATCTACTACAATCACAAACAGAGGACAAAGTTAAAAAAGTATCATTTTACAGAGGATTGCAGAAAATTAACCAAGAAGGAGAAAGAAGAAATATCTACCTTTTATGCCACCTACGGCCTTAAAAAAGTAGATACCGGATGGCACAGATTATATTATTGTTGCACAGGGCATTTTAGTCCGAAATATGTGCCGGAGAACATCTATTATTTACAACTGGAACCGAAACTTAACAAATATGAATTTGCTCCTGCCCTGAGTGACAAAAATGTCCTGGATAAATTGTTTCCCTCTGTCAAACAACCGGAAGTGGTGGTAAAGAACATCAATGGATTATTTTTTTCCAGGGAAGGAATGATCGGGCGGGATGCGGCAATGGAACGCTGCAATCAGGCCGGTGAAATGGTCATTAAACCAACAGTGGATACCTGGGGTGGGAATAAAATTGTCGTCTTTAGCTGTCAGAGGGGGATCACCTCACATGAAAACAAAACCATAGAGGAACTCTTAGCCGATTATGGGCAGAATTTTGTGGTCCAAAAGTATGTACAGCAACATCCGGAAATGAGCCGGCTCAATAGCGCTTCCCTGAATACGTTCCGTATCATGAGCTATTTAAAGGACGGGGTGGTTACCATTTTGTCGATCGTCGTGAGAATGGGCGTTGCAGGTTCCCCTACCGACAATGTCTCAACCGGCGGTATAGCCTGCGGGGTTAGCCTGGAGGGCCATATGAACGAATATGGTTTTAAGTTTAATGGGGAGAAGGCCTTAAAGACTTCCGAAGGGATGGAACTTAAGGGCATCCGGTTTTCATTTATGGATAAGGTGATTGAAACTGTGCATAAATTACACAGGAATGCCCCTTATTTCAGGATTGTCTCCTGGGATCTTTCAATAGACCACCTGGGAGAGGTTGTATTTGTGGAATATAACATTAAGGGCATGGGTATCAACCTTCATCAATTGAATAACGGCCCGGTGCTTGCAGTACTGTTGGATGAACTAAGGTAATATTAATTCCCGGTTGAACGGTCCCTGTGGTGCCATTTTTTCCCGGGTCGCATACATGGAACTTCAGGATGCTTCTACGCGGGAAAATGGGAATGTATCTTTCTCCTGATTTCCTCGAGGGAAAGATCCTATTCGCGGAAACCTTCTAAGCTTTCTTTCTGGCTACCAGAGCCAGACTTGTAATATTTGAATTTAATTTTGTAAACCACGGTAAGCTACCCAGGGGAACAACCTCTAAATCAGCCCCTTCTCCAAGCATTCTTTCTACGGCCATATAGGGACCTCTCAGGACCACCCCATTGGACCAAAGGGGTTTTAGATCCGGGAAAAAATCATGCAACAGGATGACCCCGTTTGGATGAAGGCATTTTAAGGCGGCTGCAACTTCCTGGTATACGGTCTTTGCAGCGTGGTCACCATCCAAAAAGATAAAATCAAACTTCTGATCATTCCTTTGCAGGTATTCCAGTGATTTTCCTGTCAGGAAAGTAACAAATGGGCTGTAATTAAGTTTTTTGATCATTTCAATGGGGGAGAGTTTGGTGCCAAATTCCAGCCACGGCTTTGTTTCCGTTGAATTTACGTCTCTGATGTCGAGCGTAGTAAATTTGAAGTCTCCCTTCCCCTGTTTTTGCCCATGGTGCAGGGCTGAGGCTATATGGATCGTCGAAGCCCCGATATGGGTACCTACCTCGAGTACGCGAAGGGGTTTTAGCGCTGCAATCAGATAAAATAAGGCCCGCCGGTCCCCGGGGTTAACCCCTCCCGTGGCGTCGGGAATGTTAAAAATTTCAATTTCTTTTGCTGCGTCCTTCCATAAATTTTCATTGTCGGAAGCGTTAAATATTTCATTGAGATCCAGGTCATCAACAGCTCTAAGGTGATCCGTTATAAATTCTAACCGGCTCACAGATTTTAATCCTTTTGATTGCATGACAGCGCGTGCCTTCGATTTAATAAAACCTGGCATCACTCGTTTCACTAATTGCTTTATTCCCATGGGTTTTCCAATTTTGGTTTTAGTGCTTTTATCTTATCCTCCATTCACCTAATTCCATCTTTGAGGCCCGTCAGAATGGCAATACCCCCTCGGTGGAATACGCTCAAATGTAGCGTTTTTGAAGTGTGAATACCAGGAAATAACGTGCGAAAAACTAGCGGGTAATTCAGGGTAAATTCCTTTCTGAACGGGAACATAAACAGATCAATTAAATTAGACATATGTTTCATCTTTTGGGCCTGGCGAATTTGTATTCCGTCCTAAAGCGCAGTTGAAATGAATTTATACGCAGCTTCGTAATTATTCAATGGAAACTCCTTTGCTATTTTCGTTCAGCCATTTCTTTAAAACCAGCAATTTCCATATAAAGGGTCCCCGGTTCCACGTATTGTCCATATGCTGCTGAATCATCAATTGAACTTCAGGAATGTCAATGTTTGGAATTTTACGTAGTTCAACTTCACTGAGTTCCTCAAGTACATACTCCCTGAGGTCATTCCTGAACCAAATCCCGAACGGGATTCCGAAACCTGATTTCGGCCGGTTAAAGATTTCCTGCGGGACGTGCCGAAATAAAATATCCTTCAGGATCCTCTTTTGATTCCCTTTCTGAAATTTACAATCAGTCGGTAAGGAACGTGCAAACTCCACCACGCGATGGTCCATCAGGGAAGCCCCTACTTCCAGGGAATACGC
>DATGCB010000284.1:0-2305 GCA_035312365.1 Eudoraea sp.
CCTGACCACCCCGGTCTTTAAACATCGAAGAAATGAAAAAAAAGCGGATCTTATTAAAAATTGGTTCAAATACCCTCACCAAAGAAACAGACCAGATTTCAAGGGGCAAGATCGAGGATATTGGCAGGCAAATTGCGGCTTTGAAGGATGGTTACGAGTTTATCATCGTAAGTTCCGGGGCCATAGCAGCAGCCAGGCAATTTGTTAAGCTGGAACACTCAGGAGCCGAAATCAATGTAAAACAGGCTTTGGCGGCTATCGGCCAACCCCACCTTATGCGAATTTTCCAGGAAAATTTCCGCGAATTGGGATTGTTTACTTCTCAATGCCTGTTGTCCTATTCAGACTTCGAAAATCCAGACGCCAAAGCCAACATAAAAAACACGATCAATGTGCTGGTAAACAATAATTTTATTCCGATCATTAACGAGAATGATACGGTAGCAACGGATGAAATTCAATTTGGCGATAACGACAAACTGGCCGCATTGACGGCCGCTCTTTTGCAGGTGGATGCATTGATTATTGCCACCAATACCGATGGGATCTATACCAAAAATTCCATCGAAAAAAATAAGCCGGAAACCATTACCAATGTGGCCGGGGTGGAACCACTCCTGGCAGAAATCAACGATTCCAAATCCTCCCATGGTACGGGCGGAATGCAGTCCAAGATCGAGGCCGCCACGATTGCACAAAAATCAGGCATAGAAACATGGATCGTAAACGGATTAAAGGATAATTTTATAATAGATGCCCTGAATGGCAGAAGTCACTACACTAAAATAAAGTAATGCAGCATTATCTCTCCATAAGTGATATTGACTCCCTTCCCGATTGGGTTGCAGAGGCCAAGATATTGAAACAAAATCCCTTGAAATACAAGGATTCGGGTAAAGACAAAACCCTGGGATTACTTTTCTTTAACAACAGCCTCAGAACGCGACTCAGCACGCAAAAAGCTGCATTGAATCTGGGAATGGATGTTATGGTCATGAATTTCGGAAATGAAGGATGGTCCCTGGAATACAATGACGGCACCATTATGAATCAGGGCAACGCTGAGCATATAAAAGAAGCCGCCCGGGTCGTTGCCCAATATTGTGATATTATCGGTATCAGGGCATTTGCCGGCCTGAAAGATCGGGAAAAGGATAAAGCAGAATTGGTGTTGAACGGATTTAAGAATTATGCAGGCATTCCCATACTCAATATGGAAAGTTCTGTCAGCCATCCGATGCAGGCCCTGGCAGATGCTATCACCATAGCAGAGCATGTAAGGGTCCAAAAACCCAAAATTGTACTATCATGGGGGCCCCATCCCAAGGCACTCCCGCACGCGGTGGCCAATTCTTTTGTGGAAATGATGCGGCTGCAGGCAGCTGATTTTGTAATAACACATCCGGAAGGTTATGAACTGGATCCGGCCGTTACCATGGATGCCGCCATCGAATATGATCAAAATAAGGCCCTGGAAGATGCCGATTTTGTGTATGTGAAAAATTGGAGCAGTTATAAGGAATACGGGCAGGTGCTTACTCAGGATACCAGTTGGATGATGACCGCTGATAAATTAGGTCCTGCAAGGTTTATGCACTGCCTGCCGGTCCGGAGAAATGTAGTGGTCGAAGACGCTATTCTGGATGGTCCCCAATCACTGGTCATTGAGCAGGCCAACAACAGGACGTACGCAGCGCAAATGGTATTAAAAAAATTGTTGGCACCTTAGCCTGTTGCCAAAAGGGAGGGCTGTGTTCAGGACTTTCCAGTCCGGGAATAAGGGCATTAAAAGGAGTATACTGATCATCGCTGATCATTTGGTAAATACCGTAATTAAGGAAATTAAGAAAATTTGAAACAACCGCTTTCCATAGTAAAAATAGGTGGAAATGTCCTCGAAAACAGCACAGAACTCACCAGGTGCCTTCGTCTCTTTGCCCAACTTAAAGAACAGAAGATACTTATCCATGGAGGTGGCAACAAGGCGACCGAATTAGCAGAGAAATTGGGCCTGAAAGCTAAGATGTCGGGAGGCAGGAGAATTACCGATGCCCGGAATCTGGAGGTCGCCGTGATGGTTTACGGTGGGTTGCTCAATAAATCCATCGTCGCCCTGCTTCAAAGCAATTCCTGTAACGCAATCGGCGTAAGCGGGGCAGATGGCAACATCATTCTTGCGCATAAACGTCCCGTGGGGGAGATTGATTTTGGTTTTGCCGGGGATATTGACCACGTAAACGGGCAGATGGTATCCCAACTTCTGGAAGCGGGGATTACACCAGTATTCTGTGCTCTTACACATAAC
>DATGCB010000285.1:0-3389 GCA_035312365.1 Eudoraea sp.
TATGGTGAAAATCAGCCGAAGGGCGATAATGCCACTTCGGAGGGCAAAGCCCAGAACCGAAGGGTGGAATTGGGGATCATTGCCAGTGAGGCCCTGAAAAAGGAAGCCAAAGAAAATACCAAGTAATACCAGCTTAAAGGATCACTGGTATTACATGTTGCTGAATTGGGCTATTCGTTCTCCCCGGAATGGGCGAGCGGACGGCCCAATTTTTTACGCATGCTGCTGAAGGATTGCGTATCTTTCCTTAGTGAAGCAATATGATGTCATTATCGTGGGGGGAGGCCTTGCGGGCCTTACCGCAGCATTGCATTTATCCCGTGGCCAACGAAGCGTGCTGGTCCTGGAAAAACGTGCGTATCCGCATCACAAGGTTTGTGGGGAATATTTGTCCAACGAGGTGAAACCCTACCTGGATCAGCTCGGTGTTTCCCTGCCACATCCGGCAGTCATTCATTCCCTGCTGCTTTCCACGGTAAAGGGAACCACCCTGAAAACAAAACTTCCCCTCGGTGGTATGGGCATCAGCAGGTATGCCCTGGACCATGCATTCTATAAAAGGGTGTTGCAAAGTGGGGTGCCCGTGGTATTCACAACCGTAAAGAGGATTACCTACAGGGAAGGGGGATTTGAGGTGGCTGCCCAGGAAGCGGTATACACGGCCAGGGTGGTCATTGGGGCCTATGGCAAACGCTCGAATTTGGATAAATACCTGGGCCGAAGTTTTATCAGGCAAAAATCTCCCTGGCTGGGGGTGAAAGCGCATTACCGTCTGGACGACTTTCCGGATCATTTCGTTGAGCTCCACCACTTTCACGGGGGCTACGGTGGATTGTCAAAAACGGAGTCAGGAAATATAAATTTTTGCTATCTTGTTAATTATAAGAGTTTTGAAGCATTTAATGGTATTCATAACTTTAATGAAGTAATGGTAAGTAAAAATCCTTTTCTAAGGCAGTTTCTACAAACGGCCATCCCATTATTCGACCAGCCATTGAGCATTGCACAGATTTCCTTTGAACGGAAACAGGCGGTGGAAAATCACGTCCTTATGTGTGGGGATACTGCCGGTCTCATACATCCGCTTTGCGGCAATGGCATGGCCATGGCAATTCACAGCGCTAAAATTGCTTCGGAATGCATTCTTTCTTTTTTCGGGCGAAATGAATATGATCGTCAGCAGCTGGAGACCGATTATCAACAGCAATGGAAAGCTACATTTGGCAGGCGAATGATGATGGGAAGACGGCTTCAGGCCCTGTTGTTGCAACCCGCACTTGCGGATACCGCCATACGGATCGCTACAAGGTCCCCTGCATTGGTAAGAAGCCTGATTGCCAGAACACATGGAAATCCCGTACTGATATAATGGATTTTTCAAAACGCTCTACGGAAAAGGAATGGATGGACCATCCGGGCATCACAAAAAAAATATTGAAGGATGTTTTCCGGGACATCAATAAGGTGAATGATCTTCTCGGGGGGAACCGCGCTACATTGAAGGCAGTTGCCGGGATCATAAGGGACTGCCCCAAAGAGGAATATACCCTCCTGGATGTCGGATGCGGGGATGGCAGTATCCTAAGAGCCATTGCCAGATATGGCAGGGTTAAAAAAATCAGGATGAAATTAATTGGTATTGACCTGAATGCAGATGCGCTATCCATCGCTGCGGAAAAATCGGGAGACTATCCGGAGATCAGCTTTGCAAGGCGGGATATTTTGACCCTTCCTGAAGAAAATGAAGTTTGTGATATTCTGTTGTGTACCCTGACCATGCATCATTTCAGCACCAGGCAGATCCCGTTGTTCTTAAAAAAATTTGTATCGATGGTGGCTATTGGGGTCGTGATCAACGACTTACAAAGAAGTAGGTTGGCATACTACCTTTTTAAGGGGTTTAGTGCTATTTTTATAGGCACGGATATCGCCAGACACGATGGGCAGATCTCCATCCAAAGCGGGTTTACCAAAAAAGAATTACGTGGTTTCTCCGGGATGTTCCCGGGGGTATATCACAGGATCAGCTGGAAATGGGCCTTTAGGTATGTTTGGGTGATGCGTACATAACGACTAAAAAAGATGCATGAATACAGTTAGTATCGTCGGAGTTGCCAGGGAGTTACCCCCCTTTAGCCGCAGTACAAACGATATCCTGCCCTATGTAGACCGGTGGCTGAGCGGACGGGAAGCGCGTTTCAGGCGAAAAGTACTGAAGATCTTTGAAGGTGCCGCCGTTGATACCCGCTATGGGATCATGGATATTGAAGACGTTTTTACGGCTACCTCATTTGAGGAAAAAAATGCCCGGTACGTCAGGGAAATAAAAAAATTAGGAACCGGCGCCCTCAAAAAAGCACTGGAGGATCACGGTTGGGCTGCGGATTCCCTGGATTATATCATCACAGTCAGTTGTACCGGGATCATGATTCCGTCCCTGGACGCCTATATCGTTAATAATTTGGGTTTGCGGCGCGATGTGGTCCGCCTTCCCGTCACGGAAATGGGATGTGCAGCGGGTATTTCGGGATTGATCTATGCACGTCATTTTCTGAAATCCAGGCCTGGCAAGAGGGCAGCGGTTGTGGCCGTGGAGAGCCCTACGGCAACCTTTCAGATGACGGACTTTTCCATGGCGAATATGGTCAGTGCCGCCATTTTCGGGGATGGGGCGGCCTGTGTGCTGCTTTCATCAGAAATGGAGGCTACCGGCCCAAAGATCATTGGAGAGGAAATGTATCATTTTAAAGACGCAACCCACCTGATGGGTTTTGATCTCACTAATACAGGATTAAAGATGATCCTGGACCCTGCGGTACCGGAAACGATAGCTGCTCATTTTCCGGAGATCATTTTTCCGTTTCTGGAAAAACATGGAACGTCCATTGAAAAGGTAGACCATTTGATATTTCACCCGGGGGGTAGGAAAATTGTGCAGACCGTTGAAGAATTGTTTGGTGAGCTGGGCAAAAATGTGAATGACACCAGGGAAACCCTCCGACTTTATGGAAATATGAGCAGTGTCACCGTTTTGTATGTACTGGAGCGGTTTATAGATAAAGAAATCCGTAAAGGGGAGCAGGGCCTTATGTTGAGTTTTGGCCCCGGCTTCTCAGCCCAACGGATCTTATTGGAATGGTAGCCCCCTGTAAGATCTTACCTTAGAGGCACTGGTGGATTTTTTGAAAAAAGAAGGTTGAACTATGGACAATGATAAACACGGTGATCCGATCCCAGGGGACATTAGGTCCGGGGCTCCACAAAAGACCTGGGCCATCATCCTGGGGGGATCCAGGGGCCTTGGGCTCGCTACGTGCAGGAAACTGGCAAGTCACGGTTATGCATTAATCGTGATCCACAGGGACAGAAAGGCAGACATGGGGGAGATC
>DATGCB010000286.1:0-8479 GCA_035312365.1 Eudoraea sp.
CACTAATATTACGGTAGTAAGCCAGGGTATAAAGATATATGGGTGAGGTGTCGTCAAATCCCAGTTGCATCCCCAGGTTATATATTAAGCTGGTTTGGGCGTTCAGGGTATGGTTAAAAACGATCCTTATTGCCGATCCTAATTTTTCCGGCTTAAGGTCCCGGCCTGCGGTAAAAGGAAAAAAAAGATCTTCGATGACCGTAATTTTAGGGCGCAGTTTCTTTTCTTCAATAAGATCCCAACCAAGTCCAACCTGTAAGGGAGAATAACCGCTTAGCCTGTCCCTTTGTGGCATACCGAAAACCTGCACCAACTCCTCTCTGTAATCCAGGCCCAGTCTCAGTTCCATATCATCGGTTACTCCATGCAGGTAAAGCCCGGAGAGCAAGGTATTTATATCTGTCATAAGTTCCCCGGCCAGATAGGTTTCATTAGAGGTTGCCAATTCTAATTGTACCGAACCCTTTAAGGTACTCGTAGGCGATTCCGTGGCGTCTTGTGATCTCAGGGGAACAAATAAGCCCAGAATGCAACCGTGGAGAAACAGGACCCGGGGAATTGTTATCATTATTCTTCAGTTACCTGTATGTATAGATTTGATGCGATCTGATTGGATATATGCATTTTCTTCTTATCAATTTCAATATACAGGGAACCATCAAACTCCTCTTTGTCAAGGACCACAATTTCATGGCCCAGGGCTATGCTGTTTTTGTCTAAAAATTTTAAAAATGCCGCTGAAGAATCCTTTACTCCCACACAGATCCCCGGCATGTGAAGGGATACTTCCGTCAACAGTCGCTTATCTGTTTTCTTAAGCTGGCCTTCCCTGGAAGGAATAGGGTCCCCGTGTGGATCATATTTAGGGAAGCCCAGGTATTCATCGAGGCGGTCGACCAATATTTCGCTTTCTATGTGTTCCAACTGTTCCGCCAATTCATGAACCTCGTCCCAGGAGAATTGTAATTTGTCTACCAGAAAAACTTCCCACAACCTGTGTTTCCTGACAATCCCCAGGGCTGCGCTCTTTCCTTTTTCGGTAAGGGTAACCCCCTGATATTTTCGGTAATTCACCAGTTTTTTCTCCGAGAGTTTTTTAATCATATCCGTAACGGAAGAGGGCTTGGTTTCCATCTGCTCGGCAATAGAATTGGTAGCCACAGCCTTGCTCTGGTTGCTCCCCAGGTGATATATAGCCTTTAAGTAATTTTCCTCGGAATGGGTCACTCAAGCAGATTTTTAACAAATATATATTTTATTTCTGTAAACAATTATTTAGTTTTGTCTAAATTTATATTTATATATGACCAAATATAAAATGAACTTTCTCAAAAAATTACGACTGGTACTTCTTGGCCTGCTGTGCTTCCCGTTGATGGCAGCATATAGTCAAATAGAAGGATTTGTCACCGACGGAAGTGAGCCTATCCCCTTTGCCAATATTTTTCTCGAAGGAACCTCCATGGGAACCTCAGCGAATGCAACGGGGTACTATGAATTGGTAAATGTCCCTGCCGGCACCTACGTGCTGAAGGCGACGGTTATTGGCTATCAGCCTTACAGCACCAAAATTTCCCTGAAGGACAATGAACTGAAAAGGCTTCCTATTCACCTGACATCTGCTACGGAGCAATTGGAAGAAACCGTTGTAACCGGTACCATGAAAGCGGTCCGGCGATCGGAAAGCCCTGTGCCCGTTGAAGTATATAGTCCTGTCTTTTTAAAAAAGAACCCAACTGCCAGTATCTTTGAATCCCTGCAGAACGTAAATGGTGTACGGCCTCAAATTAACTGCAATGTGTGTAATACGGGGGATATCCATATCAACGGACTGGAAGGTCCATATACGCTGGTACTCATTGATGGCATGCCGATAGTCAGCGGATTGGGGACGGTCTATGGGCTATCGGGAATTCCGAATTCTCTCATCGACCAGATAGAAATTGTGAAAGGACCTGCTTCGAGCCTCTACGGCAGTGAAGCTGTGGGCGGGCTGATCAACATCATTACAAAAAACACCCTGGAAGCTCCGGATTTTTTTGCCGATGGATTTGTGACGGGCTGGGGTGAATACAACCTGGACCTCGGGGCCAAAATAAATGCAGGTAAAAAGGCCGATATGTTGCTGGGCATCAACTATTTCAATTATGATGAACCGGTGGATAATAACGGGGATAATTTTACTGACCTGACCCTCCAGGATCGAATTTCGGTCTTTCAGAAATGGAATTTCCGGCGCGACAATGCTCGGATATTTTCCCTGGCCGGGCGTTTTTTTTATGAAGACAGGTGGGGCGGTGAGTTACAGTGGACTCCAGAGTTCAGGGGTGGAGACGAAATCTACGGGGAAAGTATATACACCCGTCGCTGGGAGGTATTGGGGAAGTACCAGCTTCCTTTTCCGGAAAAACTGTTGCTTTCGTTCTCCTACAACGACCACAACCAGAATTCCGTCTATGGCAATATTGCGTATTTAGCTGAACAGCGCATCGGGTTTACCCAACTTACCTGGGATAAATCAATTGGGCGGCACGACCTTTTGTTGGGTGCTGCCGTGCGCTATAATTATTATGATGACAATACGCCCGCGACCAGCTCAGCTGACGAGGTAGTGATTCCCAGTCTCTTCCTGCAGGACGAAGTACAGCTCGCGTTAAAACATTCGCTGTTGCTGGGGCTCAGATATGACTACGATAAGAGGCATGGTTCCATCTATACGCCACGAACGGCCTATCGGTGGAAAATATCCGACAACGACATCTTCCGTCTTAATGCAGGCACGGGATTCCGCGTTGTAAACCTGTTTACCGAAGAACACGCCGCCCTGACGGGAGCGAGGGAGGTTATAATTAAGGAAGCCCTGAAACCTGAACGGTCCTTCAATGTCAACGTCAATTACCTCAAAAAGATCTACGGGGGCGAAGGCACCTTCGCAAGCCTGGACGCTTCCGTTTTCTATACCCACTTCAGCAACATCATCCTACCGGATTACGATACAGACCCCAACCAGATCATCTATTCCAATTTATCAGGAAAATCAGTTTCAAAGGGAGTAAGCGCCAATGTCGATCTTGTCTTTCCGAACGGACTGAAACTACTGCTGGGGGCAACGTTGCAGGATGTCAGCAATACGGAAAATGGCATCACCGAACGTCAGATTCTAACGGAAAGTTTTGCCGGTACATGGACTATTTCCTATGACTTAAAATCGCTGGATCTGAGCATAGACTACACCGGCAATCTCTATGGCCCTATGCGGCTTCCTTTGCTAGGGGACACCGATCCCAGGTCCGGGTCTTCCCCTTATTGGAGCATTCAGAATGTACAGCTGACCTATAAGGGAATCAAAGATGTGGAACTTTACGGAGGCGTAAAAAACCTGTTAGACTGGACGCCCAACCGTGGGAATCCATTTATAATAGCCCGTTCCGGTGACCCATTTGACAAGAATGTAACTTTTGATGGTCAGGGGAATGCAGTGGCGACGGCGGATAATCCCTATGCGCTTACCTTTGATCCCGGTTATGTTTACGGTCCCAACCAGGGGATCAGGGCATTTTTTGGGATGCGCTACCGGTTGAACTAAAATGGGAGGACTAACGAAGAATCAGTACTTTTGACCGGGTCCATATGGAAAGCGATTCTTTGATCAACAAAACACAACATTTCGATTATATTATTTTAGGTGCCGGGGCGGCCGGGTTAATGCTCGCCGATGCCATGGGAGCCGATCCCTTTTTTCAGGACAAATCGATCTTGCTTATCGATAAAAACCTGAAACAAGCCAATGATCGCACCTGGTGTTTTTGGGAAAGAGGAGAAGGCCGTTTTGACCACCTTGTACATGCCTCGTGGACTACCTTATATTTTGCGGGAACAGCGTTTAAAAAACGGATGGACATAGCGCCTTACAGCTACAAAATGATCCGGGGCATCGATTTCTACACCGACTGTTTACAACGTATCAACAGATATAGCAATATTACGTTTCTTCATGATACCGTTGCCAGGATTAAGGAAGGGGAAGACCTTGTGAACATAACCACTTCCCGGACAACATGTACAGCCTCCAGGGTATTCAATAGCATTTTTGAATATAAAACCATTACCTCCCAGATAAAGTATCCGGTACTGCAACAGCATTTTATCGGGTGGTTCATAAAGACAAAAAAACCAGTTTTTGATGCAACCATGGCTACGTTTATGGATTTTTCCATTCCGCAAAAGGGGAATACCCGCTTCATGTATGTGCTTCCTTTCACAGAGAAAGAGGCCCTTGTGGAATATACGTTGTTTTCCGCGCAAAGGCTGCCAGATACGGAATACGAAGAAGCCATTGTGGATTATATCCGCGGACTGCCGGGCGGGCCGGCCTACGAGATCCTGGATAAGGAAAAAGGCAGTATCCCCATGAGTTGTTATGATTTTGAACTTCATAATTCAGACAGGATCCTCCACACCGGCACTGCAGGGGGTTGGGCTAAACCCAGCACAGGATTTACCTTCAGGAACACCGTCAAAAGAACGGGGAAACTCATACGGCACCTTAAAAAGAACAAGCCTATATCCGGCTTTTCCGCGAAGAACAGGTTTCGTTTCTATGATCTTCTGTTATTGGATATTTTGCACCGCAGCAATGAAAAAGGATCATCGATCTTTGAATCATTGTTTCGGAACCGACCGCCTCAGCTAATCCTTAAATTTTTAGACGAGGAAACCAATCTTTGGGAAGATCTGAGAGTTATTTCGGCATGCCCTAAAAAGGAATTTATAATGGCCTTCCTGCGCAGGATATTGTAACGCCGTTTGTGTATCCATCGAAACTGCTTATACAGGCGACCGGTTAATTAATAGCCGGACAAGTATGCCTGCCCGGCTATTGGGGAACTAACTCAAACAATGTGTAGCTAAACTTCAATACCAGATATTTCCCTTTATGAACAATAATTGCTTTTAACTTCTTGTATATAAAATTTAATAATATTGAAATATTTGTGATACACTATGCTATTCTACTAAAATACATAAAAAATCCATGCGACCCAAAAAAGGTTCATAAAAAAAGCCTTTTTTTAAACTTGGTGAGGAACACTCATAGTTCAGTGGGTCTAAGGGCTATAAAAACCTACACTGAACCGCGCCTGATCAAATTGGTTTCCAGGATGGTCTGCCTTGGTGCCCCTTGCTTAATACAGCTGGCAGCCATTTTGGCCATACAATTAAAATCGGTCGATATGGTGGTAATACCTCCAAGTACTATTTCCTTCACAATATGATCGTCCCTGGATAAGACTCCAATATCCCTGCCTGCCCGGAGCCCGTTATTGTGACAATCTCTGAGGAGTTTCCATAAGAAAGTATCTGAAGCACAAAAATACAGATGGCCTTTTACCAAAGATCCCGGACTGAATTTTTTCTTCACTGTGCCATCGATGCCAAATTCCTTTATAAACCTGTTGAATGCCTGTACTATTTCTCTGGGCGATTCGGATGAGGGATCAAAAAACAGGATCATCTTATTGTATTTCCCAATTTGATCCGACAATTCCACCAACCTGCGGTATGTGTTTTGTTCAAACTCCTGTGAAATATAGGAGTATTCTTTCGGCATAGGCAGATACCGGTCAACGATGAGCAATTTTTCAGGGGGTATGCCTTCCAGGATTGGAATTAAGCTCCTATCCGGTATGGGTGCCACAACATATTTGCCGTATTTCCCATTTATGTTGGAAAGAATGGTCTTGAACATGTCAACATTATTGTGATGAAAAAATACGTCGATATGAAAACGTTTCCCCAAGTCCTGCCTGAATGTATTGTAAAACTCCTGATGGAAATGATAGAATGCATAAAGTAAGAGCGCTATTCTCAAAGTAACATTCGTCTCATCACTAATAATGTAGTATCCTTTTAATTTTTTAGACTCCACCAGGCCCCTGTCTTTCAATTCCTCATACGCATGGACGATGGTCTTCCTCGCATAACCCAACTCCCTGACCATGGCGTTGATGGACGGCAACTTATCCCCCCGCTGTAAAACCCCCTTATCGATGGACTGAATGACCCCATGAACCAATTGCTCATGCTTTAAAAGGCTGTGGGTGTCCTTTAGTTGAATTATTTGATCAATTAATGACATAGACTTGTGATTGAGACCTGAATATACTTTTTTGAAAGTAGAGGTCATGGCACTGCACGGTAAAAAAGTCCGGGCAACCAAATATACTATTGATAGACTTTCGCCAATGTACTCTTTCTTTTATGTATTCTATTGCAAAGGGTCACCACACAATGCTGCCTTAATTTCCTCCCTCATCCCTTTGGGAAATAACTACCTCCATATTTTTGTATCAATGAACACTCCCTGAAAGGAACAAAGCATGCCAAATTCTTTAAGCAGGGATGGCATTATGATCAAAAATAGTCATCATGAGGCTGTGATTATGAAATGGGAAATATTTAAACTTATTCTACAATACTTGTGAAATAAACATTTTTTCTTAAATTAACATATAATTTTACTAAATTTAATCATATTTTTGAATTTGTAGCATAGTATATCATAGAACATACTGAAATCCGAAAATATTTTTTATCATTGTGGCTGGATTTTTCATAATTTCATAAGTCATTAACTCAATCCATACAACTATTCAAATCCATATAACTAATTAACTCAATCTAAACAACTATCTAAACAACTATCGATTATGAAACTAACCCTTACACTACAAAATGGAAATAGGGTATTTTTCCTGCTGTTCATTTTTCTTACGCTTATTGGAATACCAGCTGTCATTGCGCAAACGACCGTCAGCGGTAATGTCACATCGGCAGCCGATGGGGTACCCCTGCCCGGAGTTTCCATCGTAGACGTCAATGACAATACCAATGGGGTAGTAGCCGATTTTGACGGGAATTATTCTATCACCGTAGACGATGGTACTACCAGTCTGCGCTTCAGCTCCATAGGCTATAAGGCAGTGGTAATTGCCGTAAACAACCAGACTACATTGAATGTGGCCCTGGAAGAAGACGTGGCCAACCTTGACGAGGTGGTGGTTGTAGGTTATGGCACCCAGAAAAAAGCGACAGTGACCGGTGCCGTAACTGCGGTACAGGGCGCCGTGCTGGAATCTTCTCCGGCGGTGAGCATTTCCAATTCCCTGGCAGGGCGCCTGCCCGGTGTTGTGATTATACAAACCAGCGGGGAACCGGGTAATGACGAATCAACCATTACCATCCGGGGTACGAATACCCTGGGGAACAGCCAGCCGCTTATCGTTATTGACGGGATCCCGGACAGGGATGGTGGTATTGGCCGCTTAAACGGCAATGACATTGAAAATATTTCCGTGCTGAAAGACGCCTCCGCAGCAATCTACGGGGCCAGGGCGGCGAACGGGGCGATCATTGTAACCACAAAACAGGGGAAGGCCGGCAAACCAACCATCACCTATAACGCGGATTTTGGATTAAACCAGCCCACGATTATTCCGGAGATGTCCAGCGCCGTGGAATATGCGAACATCATGAACGAGCTGCCCATATACAATAACATCCCGGTCAATGAATGGCAGGCAGCCTCGGCAGCCATAAAAGCAACCGGTACCTATGATTCACCTACGGCAGGGATCGGGACGCTGAATGCCCAGTACAGCCCGGCCGCAGTGCAAGCCCATGGCGACGGTTCTGACCCTTATCTCTACCCGGACACCGATTGGTTTGGGGATACCTTTAAGGAGTGGGCCCTGCAACAACGGCATAATATATCTATTAGTGGTGGGAATGAGGACATAAAGTATTTTTCTTCCCTGGGGTATACGGACCAGGATGCCTACTACAAAAATTCAGCCAACAGGTTCCAGCAATATAATTTCCGGATCAATACCGATGCGAAGATCACAGACAGGATAAGCGCTAAATTGGGATTTGCCTACCGGAAGGAAGATCGAAGGTTCCCTACGGAATCGGCAGGGGCTATTTTCAGGATGCTGATGAGGGGAAGGCCCACAGAGCCAGCCGTCTGGCCCAATGGGCTGCCGGGCCCCGATATTGAGAACGGGCAGCAACCGGTGGTTATTACCACCAATGCCACGGGTTATGACAGCCAACCGACCGATTACCTGCAACTCACGGGCTCGGTGGATATTGAAACCCCCTGGGTTGACGGCCTTAAACTCACCCTGCTGGCCGGGATAGATCAAAGCCAGAACCGGCGGAAATTGTGGCAGACCCCCTGGGAACTTTTCTTCCTGGACAGGGAACAATATATCGCTACGGGAGTTCCGGTATTAAACGGGGCGATACGCTCCAATTTTACCGATGCCAGGCTGACCCAGGCAACCGGAAATATTCTGAATACCAACCTGACGGCCCTGCTTAATTATGACCGTACCTTCGGGGATCATGGCCTTAATATTTTAGCGGGGGTTACCCGGGAAGTGTTTAAGGGTGATTTCTTTTCTGCATTCCGAAG
>DATGCB010000287.1:0-4371 GCA_035312365.1 Eudoraea sp.
AATGCGGCTGCCAGCCAGTTTGATTCGCAAAATGCTTTTGGGAAATATGAAATAATTGCCAGTGGAAACAGTCAGGGAAAGGTACTTACCGAGAAGGGAAATATAAACAACGCGCGGCGCCTTGCGGCGAAATCCTACAGCATCGATTTTAAGAATGATTACGTATACCATGCCCAAATGGAACCCTTAAATTGTATCGTACTGGTAGCCGCGGATGGAAATAGCGCAGAGGTTTGGGTAGGGAGTCAGCAGGGATTCGATGCCAAATTGGGAATCCCAAAGGCCCTTGGTTTGTCCCCGGCACAAGTAAACATTCACCTCCAATATCTGGGAGGGGGCTTTGGCCGGCGCAGCATGACCGATTTTACCACGGAGTGTGCCCTCCTCGCCAGGGAAGTGACTGGGCGTCCCCTTAAATTACTCTGGACCCGTGAAGACGACCTTAGGTACGGGGCATTTCGCCCATTGACACTGCAAAGAGTAAAAGCATACACTGATTCCCTGGGGAACATCACCGGCTTTTCACATTTGGTCATAGGTGATGGGGGTCATCTGGTAGCCAGCGGAATAAAAAATGACTACTACGATATACCAAACCAGTTTGCGGAATGGCGTGAGGTGTCAGAGGGAATTCGGTTAAAACACTGGAGGGCGGTTGGCCATGGGCCAAATAAATTTGCGATCGAGGGTATGCTGGATGAAATCGCTTTTGATCTGAAAATTGATCCGGTTTCGATGCGAAGAAAACTTATGGTCAATGCTCCGCGCGCATTGGCCACCCTGGAAAAAGCGGCTGAAATGGCGGATTGGAATGGTCCTGCCACTGAAGGACGGGCCAAAGGGGTGGCTTTCCTGGAACGAAGCGGTACGCTGAGCACAGGGATCTGTGAAATTTCAGTAGATCACAATACCGGGAAGATCAAAGTACATCGATTCTGGAACGCCCTGGATGCCGGCGTAATTGTACAGCCAGACAATGTGAAAGCCCAGATGGAAGGTGGCATTGTCATGGGCATGAGCAGTGTGCTTCTGGAACAGATCACCATCTCCGAAGGAAAGGTGCAGCAATCCAATTTCCACGATTATCAGCTGCTGCGGATGGAGGATATTCCCGAAAGCATTGAAACCGAAATGTTAGCATCCCGGGAACCACCGACAGGTGTTGGTGAATCGGGAACACCTTTGGTTGCCTGTGCCATCGCCAACGCATTCCTGAGACTTACCGGAAAGCGCCTGAGGCACCTGCCCTTTACACCGGAAAGGGTACTCGCCGTGCTCAATGCTTAGTTTTCTCCGATGAGTTGAAGCCTGACATTCCTGAATTTAATACGTCCGGTTTCTGCCGCCTGAAGTCCTATATACCCTTCCCGGAGGTCTTTATCCTCGATATCCACGGTTAACATACCATTGACCCAGGTTGTAATCCGGTTGCCCTTGCAGGTAATTTTATAGGTGTTCCATTTCCCGAGAGTTTCCACATGCGCCTGCGGCACAGCCCTGGAAACGATCGATCCGGTTCTGGACTTTTGGTCCGGGTGCAGGTCCCAGATATTCATTTCATAACATTCAATATTCGAAATATCCACCTTTGCACATCGGACAAAAACTCCGGAATTCACCGTACTGTCAGGAAAAAATTCAAGTGACAATTCAAAGTCTTTGTACCGTTCCTTCGTCATGACGAATCCTGAACCCCCGCTTGCAGTTCCGATCAATTCCTTGTCGATAAACTTCCATTTTGCTTCTCCTCCCCGGATCCAATCTGCACCCCCTTCTTCAAATAAAGTGGATGGCTGCGGGTCCTGCTGCCCGTACGCCAGATTGATTACGATTGCAATTAGTAGTGCATTTAGTATGGGTCGGCTTTTCATAATATGGTCATAAAGCATCTGAAGATAAAAAAAATAGAAATTTCCTATCTCATTTTAATCATTTATCTTAGAACTTCATCAATTTCTACCATTATGTGTCGCACCTTTTTTTTCTGTATGCTTCTTGTCCTTTTTGTAGTACAATGCAAAACGGATAAAAAATCTTCAGCGGAGGCATTGCCGGATACCCCAAATGCCCCGGCAACTTTTGCCTTTGCCTCGAATCCCAGTGAAGTACCTGAACAGGAGGTCAAAACGCTGGAAATTGGTGCCACTGCGCCAGACTTTAAACTACCGGGGGTAGACGGGAAATATCATTCGCTGTCAGATTATAATGCCTCAAAGGTATTGGTGATCCTGTTTACCTGTAACCACTGCCCCACCGCACAGGCCTATGAGGAACGGATAAAAAAAATTACCGCCGATTACATGGATAAAAATGTAAATGTAATCGCCATTTCGCCCAACAGTCCCCTGGGGCTGTTATATGAAGAACTTGGCTATTCAGATTTAGGTGATACTTTTGAAGAAATGGTGATCCGGGCCGCCGATCAAAAATTTAATTTTCCCTATTTGTACGACGGGGATGACCAAAAAGTTACTTTGGCCTATGGCCCTGCGGCCACCCCGCATGCCTTTGTCTTTGACAAGGAGCGGAAATTGCAATATGTCGGACGTATTGATGATTCGGAAAAACCCGGTACCGGCCAGGGTGAAGACCTGCGCCATGCCATTGATCAGGTATTGGAAGACAGGCCTGTAGAGGTGCCCGTCACCAAGACATTTGGTTGTTCCACAAAATGGGGTTGGAAGACAAAGATGCGGAGTAAGATTGACCAGGAATGGGCACAACAGGAAGTACAACTAATGGAAACGGATACCGAAGGGATCCGGGCATTATTCAGGAATGATACCGATAAGCTTCGACTGATCAATATTTGGGCAACCTGGTGTGGCCCCTGCCGGTTGGAATATCCGGAATTTATCGTCGTGCAGCGGATGTTCGGCGCCAGGGATTTCGAGTTTGTGTCCATCTCTGCCGATGACGTATCCAAAAAAGATAGTGCCCTGAAGTTTCTGGAGAAAGCACAATCGGCGGTTAGCAACTATATAGCCACAACCAAAAACAAATACGAACTCATAGAGGCCGTGGATGAAGCATGGAATGGGGCCCTCCCGTATACCGTGCTCATAGAACCGGGCGGTAAAGTGGTCTGGCGCCACCAGGGTGAAGCCGATTTCAGGGAATTGAAACGGACCATTGTGGATCATCCGATGATCGGCCGGGTATATTAACGCCGTATTACCTTACCAGATCAATTATTCTGGAATATTTTATGATAAAACTGTTATTCAACGGATCCCCGTCACGGAGATTGTGGTTATAGACGACAAATAAGCCGGTATTGGCTTGTTGCAACCACCCGAACCGAAGATTTATGGCCCATAATTTGTCTACCGTATTGTTTTGTATTAGTCCCTGCAAATACATTTGCGGCGTAAACGAATAGGACAATTGGCTGCCAAAGATGTTCGCGGTGAAATCCCCGCCGGGAAGATCAAATTTATTGTATTGATAGCTCAGGGCCGCATTAAATTTATCGCCGGATCGAAGTCCTAAAGTAGCACTGTTTAAATAACGTTTTCCTCCAAAGGATCCCCCAAGTACAGATCGGAGATTGATGGAAATTGGCCTGCTCTGATTCGTAAATAAGACGAGTTGTGCCTCACTGTGATCATAGGTTCCGGGCTGTACGATCACACCATCCGAAATTTCAAAGGCCTCTGATACCCCTTCTGTGGTAATATTCCACCCGGTGTGGAACTCCAGGCCGCTTTTGAATTCCCAGTGATTGTCAATGTGCAAAAAACTGGTTTCCTGAAAACCATCGAAATTCCAAAATGCCCTGTAGGTTATATGGGGCCGAAGTTCAAGGATTTTAGAATCTTCATTTTTGGGCCGATAATGATAACGCACCGTAGCTTCCGGCTTTCGGAATGCGGAACGGAAGAGAAAGCCCACCTCCGGGTTAAAACCTTGCCCCACTTCTGTGTAGGCGGCCCGCATCTCCCAATTATCCCAGACATAATCTGCCTGTAGTTTAAAGGCATGTGCATTGATGGTATCATTCGGGTCATAGGTGCGCGCCAGGAATCCGGACACCCGGGCCTTTCTGCCCAGCCCGAGCTTCCCGTCGATCGCAACCGTCCTGTTAAAGTCATTATCGCTCTCCAAACCTGTCCGATTCACAAATACAGCTCCCAAAGCCGTACGTCCCTTAAATTCGTGATTGACCCTGGCTACGGTAAAATTATTCTTTTCAATCCCTGCCTCCTGTACGTCCTCGGTGAACATGCTGAGAAATCCCACATTTGTGTGATTGAGCTTACCGGAAAGGCGGGCACCCCCGATAATGGGTACTACGTTACCCCCTGTTCCGATACCGATCCGCCGGCTGAAAAAAAGGTCGACCTCTCCCGGGCTTCCCACAGTGAACAG
>DATGCB010000288.1:0-9095 GCA_035312365.1 Eudoraea sp.
AAGGGGGCGACTATGTGAAGTCCGGGGACCTGCTGGCGAAGATAAAGGTAGTTCCAAATCTAAATGCATTGAATGATGCAAAAAACAGCATTGATGAGGCAAAAATAGCACTGGATGACCAACAGCGGAATTTCCTGCGCCAGGAAAGCCTTTTTGACAAGGGGGTGATTTCCCAGGTAGATCTGGAACGGGCAAAGGTAAGCTATGACCAGGCGAGACAAGCGTACAGTGCAGCCAATAAGCGCTATGATATTGTAAAGACTGGCACAACACGTGGATATGGGAATGAGGCAAATACACTTATCCGGTCTACCGTCAGTGGAATGGTTTTGGAAGTTCCCGTGGAAGTGGGCAATCAGGTTATTGAAAGCAACAATTTTAATGAAGGCACAACCATTGCCGCAATAGCCGACGTGGACAAAATGATCTTTGAAGGCAAGGTGGACGAGTCCGAGGTGGGAAAAATAACAGAGGACCTTCCCCTGGAAATTACAGTAGGGGCTATTGAGAACAAAACTTTCGATGCGGTACTCGACTATATCGCACCTAAGGGCAATGAGGAAAATGGAGCGATCCAATTTGAGATCAAGGGGACATTAAAGAAACAGGACACCGTTTTTATCAGGGCCGGTCTTAGCGCCAATGCCTCGATCATCCTGGCAAGGGCAGACAGTGTTCTTGCCGTTAAAGAGGCATTGATTCAATTCGATCCCGATACTAAAAAACCGTTTGTTGAGGTGGCAACGGGAGATCAGCAATTTGAGCGCAGGGATGTGGAACTCGGGATTAGTGACGGCATTTATGTGGAACTCATGTCCGGGGTAGGGGCGGATGACTCCATAAAAGTATGGAATAAAATAGAGCCCGATGCGTTCAACGGCTAGTGCATTTTAACATATTATTTAGAAATCTTCTTGTAACATATTAAGAACTTACCGGTCTTATCAACGGATAAAAATCCATTAAATAGGAATACCAGCCATGATTGAAATTAAAAATCTTCACAAATCCTATAAGATGGGGAGTAATTCTCTCCACGTATTAAAAGGGATCAATTTCAAAGCAGAAGAAGGAGAATTAGTAGCCATAATGGGTTCCTCTGGTTCAGGTAAATCCACTTTGCTCAACATTTTGGGGATGCTTGATGAAGCCGATGAAGGAGAATATACCTTAGACGGTGTTCCCATTAGGAATCTGAGTGAAACCAAGGCGGCCAATTATCGCAATAAATTTTTGGGTTTTATTTTTCAATCCTTCAATCTGATCAATTATAAGAATGCTTTGGAGAATGTGGCCTTACCCTTGTACTATCAAAGAATGCCCAGAAAAGAAAGGCAGGAGAAAGCTATGAAATATCTGGAGCAGGTTGGCCTTAAGGAATGGGCCCACCACCTTCCCAGTGAACTCTCCGGGGGTCAGAAACAGCGCGTAGCCATCGCCAGGGCGATGGCCCCAGAACCCAAAGTAATTTTGGCAGATGAGCTTACCGGTGCGCTGGATAGCGTTACTTCGTACGAAGTAATGGCGCTAATCCAAAAAATAAATGACCTTGGCAATACCATCCTGGTGGTCACCCACGAGGAAGATATTGCACATATGTGCAAGCGGATTATACATCTCAAAGATGGCATAATTGAGAAAGACGAAAAAGTAAAGCAGGTAAGAGCTACCGCATATGTTTAGCAGGGACACTTGGAAAGAAATATTTGAGACCATCCGGAAAAACAAATTACGGACCTTTTTGTCCGGGTTTACGGTGGCCCTGGGGATATTTATCTTCGTGGTGTTGTTCGGTTTGGGAAATGGTTTGCTCAATACCTTTAACGATTTTTTCGGGGATGATGCCACCAATGTTTTGTTCTTTTTCCCAGGGAGAACCTCCATTCCCTACAAGGGGTACAAGGCCAACAGGCAAATAGAGTTTGAGAATAGTGACCTCCGGGATATTGAAAAGAACTTTGCCATTTTCCTCGACTATGTAACCCCGCGTATTACCAGAAACAGTTTGGTAAAATACAAGCAGGAATTCAACAATTATACCACTCAGGCTGTATCCCCGCCTCATCAATTTGCAGAAAAGACCATTATGATGAAGGGACGGTATTTAAACGTGGAGGATATAAAACATAAGACCAAACATGTGGTGATTGGCAGGCTGGTGGAAAGGGATTTGTTTGGAACGGAAGACGCTATCGGTGAGTATATTGATATTGCCGGAAGCGCTTTTAAAGTTATTGGCGTATTTCAGGATGAAGGGGGAGACAATCAGGAACGACTTATCTACCTTCCATATACCACCCGACAATTGATTGAAAAGAACACGGACAAAATAGATCAGTTTATAGTTGCCTTCAGGCCCGAAATAGGATATGTCGGGGCGATGGCCTTTGAAAAGACCCTTAATAAGTTTTTTAAATCAAAGAAGTATATAAGCCCCGAGGATCAAAACGGGATTTTTATTAGGAATATAGCGGATCAGTTAAAACAAAACCAGGATTTTGCAAGGGTCCTGCAGATCATTGTTGGCTTTGTAGCCTTCGGGACCATCATTGCCGGAATTATTGGAATTAGCAACATAATGGTTTTTACGGTAAAAGAGCGAACCAAGGAATTAGGCATCCGGAAGGCTTTGGGAGCGACTCCCAGAATCGTGGTGAGTACCATCCTCCTTGAATCCGCATTTATTACAACCATCTCTGGCTTTATCGGGATGTTTTTAGGAATCGTATTGCTAAATTCCCTGGGGAAGAAACTTGTGGAATTTTTTATTACGAACCCGTACCTGAATACCACTATGGCCATTGGGGCCACACTCGTGCTGATATTTTTTGGAGCCGTAGCAGGATACGTTCCCGCCAGACGGGCAGCGCGCATTAAACCAATTGTAGCCTTAAGAGACGAATGATATGAGATTTATATTTGATAAGGACACCTGGCAGGAAATCTTCGGTTCTATTAGTAAAAACAAGACAAGAACCGTGATAACGGTCATCGGTGTATTATGGGGGATATTCATATACATTGCGCTTTCGGGCGCCGCTAAAGGAATGGATAATGGCTTTGAAAAGGCTTTTGAAACCGTTGCCAAAAACAGCATGTTCGCCTGGTCCCAAAGTACCAGCATGCCTTATGATGGTTTTAAAACGGGGAGGCAGTTACAATTAAAAGTTAGCGATGCCACCGTATTGCAAAACAAAATCCCGGAAATAAAATATATAGCGCCAATTCAGGTCCGTGGGGTATTCGGTGATGAGCCGGCAATGGTCATTAATGGGGATAAGTCCGGTAATTATGTCATTTTCGGGTACTATCCGGTGTATGCAAAAATCGCGACAAAAAAGATCTATGACAATGGCCGGTTTTTCAATGATGAGGATATAGATAAGGCCAGAAAAGTATGTATTATCGGGGAGCGCACAAAACAAGAGTTGTTTGAAAAAGACGTTGATCCCGTGGGAGAATATGTCCGGGTCGATGATGTTTATTTCCAGGTAATCGGGGTACATAAATTTACCCAGACGACACCCTTCGAATCCGACGGCGATATTTTTATTCCTTTTTCAACGTATAAAAGATTGTATAACACCGGGGAAGCAGTATCGTTCTTTTCCATTGCTGCCTACGATGACGCCGATGTAGTTCAGGTTGAGGAGGACGTAAAAGCCGTCTTAAAGAAAAGCCACCGGGTTCATCCTGAAGATGAGCGTGCATTTGGGGCGTTTAACCTGGGCGAGATCTTTAACAGAATAATGGGTTTTGCGAATGGCATTACATTCCTTTCCCTGATCGTTGGCCTTGCCACAATAATTGCCGGGGTGATAGGCATTGGCAATATCCTGTTGATTTCCGTGAAGGAGCGCACGAAGGAGCTTGGCGTAAGGAGAGCCCTCGGGGCCACTCCAAAGGAAGTCCGTTTGCAAATCATCCTGGAGTCCGTTTTCTTAACAATGCTGGCGGGAATCGTGGGGATCATATTGGGTGCCGGCGTACTGAGCCTCCTTAATTTCTTAACCAAAGATAACGACACCTTTCCGTTTACCAACCCAACACTGCCCATTCCGTATGTCGTCGGGGCACTGTTTATTATGGTAGTACTCGGGACGTTAATTGGATTGATACCGGCACAACGCGCGGTCAGTATTAAACCCATAGATGCGTTGAGAGAGGAATAAACATTAAAAGAAATAAAAGATAAATCCAACTTATATAAAATGAACAAAATTGTAAAGTATAGTCTAATAGGACTCCTCGTTTTAGGAGCACTATGGGCGGCAGCTTTTTTCGTAAAATCCAACAGCAAAGGGGCGGTTACCTTCGAAACCAAAAAACCCTTTACCTCCAGTGTTGAAAAGAAAACGGTGGCGACGGGAAAGGTTATTCCGGAGGACGAGATTGAAATTAAGCCTCAGATCTCAGGGATCATTGAAAAGATCTTTATGGAGGAAGGGCAGCAGGTAAGGGCGGGTGATCTGATCGCCCGTATCAAGGTGGTGCCCAACGAACAGGCATTGAACCAGGCTCGGGGAAGGGTGCGAAATGCCGAAATAGCACTTAGCAATATCAGGATCGAATACACAAGAAACAAAGCCCTGTTCGATAAAGGGGTCATCTCAAGCCAGGATTTTAACGACTTGCAATTGCAATATGATCAGGCAGAACAGGAGTTACAGAATGCCCAGGCCGACTATCAGATTATACGCAAGGGATCGGCCGGGGGCTCTTCCAGTGCCAATACCAACATCAGGGCAACGGTAACCGGAACGATTTTGGAAATACCCGTGGAAGAAGGGGATCAGGTAATTCAAAGCAACAACTTCAATGACGGGACCACGATCGCATCCATTGCCGATTTGAGTAAGATGATCTTTGAAGGCAAGGTAGATGAAGGCGAAGTAGGTAAATTAAAAGTTGGGATGCCCTTAAAAATTAGCCTGGGAGCTATTGAGGACAAGGAGTTTGATGCCAAATTGAAATTTATCGCCCCAAAAGGGGTGGAGGAATCCGGCGCGGTGCAGTTTAAGATAGAAGGGGATGTTGAAGTGGATACCGCTTTTGTGATTAGGGCCGGCTACAGTGCAAATGCTTCCCTGGTTTTGGAAAGGAAGGACAGTGTTATGGTGATTCCGGAGGCATTGCTTCAATTTGATAAGACCACGGATAAACCCTATGTGGAAGTGGAAGTTGGCGATCAGAAATTTGAAAGGAAGGATGTGGAGATCGGTATTTCGGACGGGGTAAATGTGGAGATCATATCGGGGATCTCGGAGGATGACGAAGTTAAGATATGGAATAAAACAGAACCCATAAAGAAAGGCACTGATGAAGAGGAAGAAGACGAGGCATAAAAGTTCATAAATCAAGATAGCCAATAGCGAAAATCAAATCAAAAAACGACCGATGAAATTAAATATCATAGTATTGTTACTCCTGTTCTCTACGGTAACACTATCAGCGCAGCAAAAAAAATGGACGCTGCAGGAATGCGTTACATACGCACTCGAAAATAACATTACCATTGAACAATTTGAACTGGATTTGGAAGATACCCGAATTGACAAATCGGATGCTGTGGGCAATATGCTACCCGATTTGAACGTACAAACCCGGGCTTCGGGAAGTACAGGTTTGGTCTTGGATCCAACGACCAACAATCTGATTTCGGCAACGATCTTTTCTGCCTCCAACGACCTAACCTCATCGGTGACCTTGTTTGACGGGTTGCGGAATTTGCATCGAATTAATCGGGCTAAACTGAATGCTATTGCCAGTCAGTACCGCCTTGATGACCTTAAAGATGACATTAAGCTATCGGTAGCCAATGCCTACCTGCAAATCCTCTCCAATAAGGAAACCTTAAAAGTATTCCGGGCCCAGTATGCGGTCACTGAACAGGATTTAAAACGAACCAGGGAACTGGTGGAAGCCGGGGTGGTGCCACGTGGTGACCAGCTGGAAATTGAGGCAACAGCCGCTAATCAGCAACAGCAGATAATAAATACAGAAAGCCTTGTCCTGATATCCCGTATCAATCTCGCTCAATTGCTTCAAATTACGGACTATGAGAATTTCGACATTGCAGATGAGGAATTTGACATACCAACATCGGATATTCTTGATAATTCACCCAAATCAATTTTCCAAAAGGCATTGACTTATAGGAACGACATCAAATTTTCACAATCCAATGTAGCATTGGCCGAAAAGGACCTGGATATATCCAAAGGAGCCAGGTATCCAACGCTGGGAGCCTTTTTTAACTACAACAACAGGTATTCAGACCAAACCAGGGATCCCGTTACCGGTCAGAAAATCGGGTTTAAGGATCAACTATGGGTCAATGACGGTATTTCATACGGGGCCCAACTCAACATTCCAATTTTTAATGGCTTCAGTGTACGCAATGGGATTGCCCGTTCCAAAATCGATGTTGAAAAAGCAAGACTGCAGCTGGAGCAGGATAAGTTGGATCTGGAAACCAACATTAACCAGGCATATGTTGATGTTAAAAGCTTTGGTGCGGCCTATGAGGCTGCGGAAAAAACGCTGGAAGCAAGAAGATTGGCCTATGAATACTCCAAGGAACGGTTTGATGTTGGACTTATGAATGCCTTCGATTTTAGCCAGGCACAGTCCAGGGTCGACAATGCGGAGGCTGATCTGGTCAGGACCAAATACGATTATATTTTCAGGCTAAAGATCCTTGAGTTTTATTTTGGGATTCCGATCACATTGAACTAAGTACGTTAAAGGCATTGCACTCGCTTAAATGACCCGCCAGCATGTTGATTGCCTGCGGGTCTTTTCATTATCTTTGCGGCCATTATGGCTACTATTTTAAATCTGGAGACGGCTACCACCAATTGTTCCGTAAGTGTTGCCAAAAATGGTACGCTTCTGGCATTGAAGGAACATAACTCGGCAAATTATTCGCACTCCGAACAGCTACACCATTTCATAAAGACGACATTGGAGGAAGCAAGGGTAGCCATTGAAAACCTGGACGGGATCGCCGTGAGCAAGGGCCCCGGATCCTATACGGGGCTTAGAATTGGAGTTTCTGCTGCCAAGGGACTGTGTTTTTCCCTGGATCTCCCACTAATTTCTGTTCCTACCCTGGAGAGCATGGCACATCAAATTAAAATAAATGAAGGTGTTATCATCCCCGTTCTGGATGCACGGCGAATGGAGGTGTATTCATGCGTATTTGACCAAAACCATAAAATGACTAGGGAAACCAGGGCCGAAATTGTCAGTGCCGGATCTTTTCTGGAACTGGCACAAAAAGGAAGCGTTTATATTATAGGCAGTGGTGCGGCTAAATGCGAGGAACTTTTCAATCATCCCAACTTCAAATATGATCATGACCTGGTACCTTCAGCAGCTGAAATGTGTTTGCTTTCCCACAGGAAATTCGAACATGGAGATTTAGAGGACCTGGCCTATTTTGAACCATTTTACCTGAAGGATTTTATTTTGAAGGGTAAAAGAACAGGTTCTTCTATCTAAGTGTATTGTAATAGTTGATCAATTTTAAAGCGTCTTTTTCATCCTTGATCTTCAGCTGGTACGTCGATATATACTTCTTAAGTGCTGAAGATTTGTCCTTTAGTACTTTCAGAAGCGGACCTTTGGCCAAACGTACGGGTGTCAGTGGTTGATTTCCTATTTTTATGTGGTAAGAAGATATATCTTTATAGGTAGGGGGGTCGTAAACGTCATAGCCATGGTCTGGTTTTTCTGCCTGTCGAAAAATTTTCCTGGGTTTAAAGTACAACACGGCCTTTCCGGTATTCAATGGATTGAAATACCCTTCTCTGGTGGTTTCACCCTCCCTGTATTTCATAAAAACATATCGTTTGCCGCCAAAACTGGCCTCCAGATCACTACGCCTTTGCATATTGAAGGAATGCTGTTTTCTGTCTTTTAACTCAATTTGATCGTCGAAGGCGTTGAAACGCATTAATAACTTCACTTCTTTACCGTTGACGACCGTATTCCCAACTTTATAGAGTTCATCGAGGTAGGGGGTTCCCAGGATAGGGACATCATTATATAAAATACCCACCTGAGCATCATAACCGGGACTGGATTCCTGTGCAATTCCCAGTCCTTGCATTTGACCAAAGGAAAGTGAGGAAATACAGAAGAAAGAGAGGACAATATTTTTCATAACAGCGTGTATTTGTACCCTACGGGTATTTGTACCCTAAAAGGTACAAAATAATCATACAATTTGCAAGTTTAAGTGCCCTGATGTACCACGCGTTGTGGGAAGGGAATTTCAATTCCTGCCTCGTCAAATTTATATTTTAATTCTTCCAATACATGAAAGTGGGCCGCCCAGAAATCTTCATTATTCGCCCAAAACCGGAGGGTAAGATTCACGGAACTATCGCCAAGCTGCCCCACATAGACTTCCGGGACCGGCTCTTTCAGGATCTTTTCACAGGTGGCACATATTTGTAATAAGATGTCCTTGGCCTCCTTTATATTAGAACCATAGCCAATGCCAACATCAATTTTATCCCTTCGCGTTTTTTCCGCATTGAAATTAATTATGTTGTTGTTGGAAATTTGACCGTTGGGGATAATCGCAACCTGGTTACCAAAGGTATTTAGCTTGGTGGTAAATATTGAAATTTCCTTGACGGTACCCTCGGCTCCCTGGGCCGAAATAAAATCGCCCACCTTAAAAGGTTTGAATATCAGTATCAGTACCCCTCCGGCAAAATTAGCCAATGATCCCTGAAGGGCAAGGCCTATGGCAAGCCCCGCTGCTCCCAGCATGGCAACCAGGGATGAGGATTTTACGCCCAACTGCGTCACCACAAGGACAAATAGCAGAACTTTAAGCGCTATGCTGATAAAGCTTTGAAGGAAGGATTCTAACGCCAGATCGTAGTCCTTCTTCTCGAAAAATCTTCGCATCAAACGGTTAATGAACCTTATGATCCATATTCCGAGGATAAGAATAATGATAGCGGTGATAATACTTGGAAATATTTCCCAGGCCCACTCAATTGCCGTATTTACGTAGTCCTGATAGTTTGATAACTCTTCCATATCTGATGTTTAGGATGCAAAAAAAGTAAAAA
>DATGCB010000289.1:0-4567 GCA_035312365.1 Eudoraea sp.
ATGCCATACCCAGAGAGAGTATGGCTTTGATTGTTTTACCAGATTCCCGGAAGACTGCCTTTGAAAGCGGTGTGAAGGAATGGGTGCAAACCATCCGGACGGAATTGGCGATCACGGAACCGGACCTCAGGATCGATCTGAAACCGGCACCTTCGCCTGCCAAAATGATGGATGGCGATTGGCAGAACAAATTGGTTAAGGCCATTTATGCAGCGCACAACGGGGTATATGCCATGAATACGGCGATCCCGGATCTAGTTGAAACCTCGAATAATATTGCCAGGGTGAAAGTAAATGGCGGGCAGATCAAGATAGGGTGTTTGACCCGTTCCTCTGTAAACTCTGCCAAAATGGATCTGGCCCATGCCCTGAAATCGGTTTTTGAGCTAGCCGGCTTCACCGTAACTCTTGACGGGTCCTACCCGGGATGGACGCCCAATCCGGATTCTGCCATTCTCAAAATTGCAATAGCACAATATGAGCAACTTTTCAAGGCAAGTCCGGAAGTTGTTGCCTGCCATGCCGGCCTGGAATGCGGAATTCTGGGAAGGAACTACCCGGAAATGGATATGATCAGTTTTGGCCCCACAATTAAGGGGGCACATTCGCCCGATGAACGGGTCAGTATCTCATCTGTACAAAAGTTTTGGATCCTTTTAAAGGCCATTTTATGCGAAATACCTGAGATTTAACGGTAGCCCGGGCTTCTTCCCAAAGAATACTTTTAGCATCCCCGCGTATCGACATGGCAGATTCAGGCGACCTATGGTATATTGTAGCATCTGGCTTTGCAGGGAACAATTCCAGGGTCACGGGTTTAGGTTACGACGGTCTTGTGCTCCAGACCGCATGGAAGGAAAACAAAGAATTTCACAATGAGTCGTATCTCGGTGAGGACGTCCTGATTTTTATACCTGCCACTGCTGTGTTCTTACCGTATTGACGTACTATTTCCAGGCTTCCCTCCTTCCCGGATACAGCAGCTATGAACTTAATAATACCAATTTCATTAGGTTAGCTTCCTTTATTTTGATAACTTTAGTAGGGTATCAAATACAGCAGCATTATGGGAATTAAGAGTTTTCAGGGCCCGAGAAAACGGCAGCCAAAGGAGGAGGTTCCATTAAAGGTAAGTGATTATATGACCACTAAGCTGATCACTTTCCGGCCGGAGCAGTCTGTCGAGGAGGTGATAGAGGCCCTGATCAATTATAAAATTTCGGGGGGGCCTGTAGTGAATGACAAGAACGAGTTGATCGGTATTATTTCCGAAGGCGATTGTATAAAACATATCAGCGAAAGCAGGTATTACAATATGCCGATGGAGAATAACAGCATAGAACACCGGATGGTCAGGAATGTTGAGACAATAGACGGCAATATGAACATTTTTGATGCGGCCAACAAATTTTTGCAGGACAAACGCCGCCGTTTTCCTATTGTGGAAAATGGACAGCTAGTGGGCCAGATTTCGCAGAAGGATATTTTAAAAGCTACCGTAAAATTAAAGTCACAAAACTGGAGGGACCCATAGGGTAATATACAGGTGCTCACCGCTTATCTGATATGCCGGGGAGCATATATCACGTCAATGATACCTGCCTGGTACGACACGGGCCACCCTGTCCAATCTTAATCCGGGTAGCCCGGATGCCTCCTGAATCCTCTTGCTTTAGTATTATTCGGCGATCCCCGTAATCTCCAGATCAAAGACAAGTTCGGTATTCGGAGGGATCGGGCCGTATCCCTCGGATCCGTACCCCAAATGCGGGGGGATGAAAACACGGATCTTGTCACCCACTTTCATGCTCAGAAGCCCTTCCTTAAACCCTGCAATAATAAGTGCTTCCGGACTGTAGTCCATCGCTACCGGCTCATAGCCGCTTTGTTGTTTCCTTTGCTCATTAAACATGTTATTCTTTACAGCTATTCCCTCGTAATTACTGTCGAACAAAGTTCCGTCTGTAAGATAACCTGCATAATTTACAAATACCTTTTGTCCTATTTTTGGCTGTTCGCCATCGCCTTGTATTATAGTCAGTGTTTTTAATCCGGAAGGTAGCGTCTCAGCCCGTGCCCTTTGTTCTACAATTTCTGCAGCTAAATCGGTTTTCACATTTTTAAAAGCTTCCTCTTTCGCTGCTTCTTCAGCAAAATAATCGGTCATTACCTGAACGGCATCAAATGTTTTCGCCTCTTTTCCATTTCGGATGATCTCTACCTTGTTCATAACCACCTCGGAGACAGGCTTGTCTTTTCTATTGGGCTCCTGATAGGTTTTAACGCCGGCTATTGAATCCACAACATCCATGCCGGCCACGACTTCACCAAATACCGTATGGCGGTGGTCGAGGAATGGGGTTGCTTTATGCGTTATAAAAAATTGACTTCCATTGGTCCTTGGGCCGGAATTGGCCTTTGACAAAATTCCTTTTTTAGAATGATTCAGGGAGTCATGGAATTCATCTTTAAATTTATAGCCGGGATTCCCTGTCCCAATACCATCAGGATCTCCCCCCTGGATCATAAAATCCTTGATCACGCGATGGAAAATGATTCCGTCATAATACCTTCTCTCCCTGTATTTATCACTGACAAACGGATTTGTTCCCTCAGCAAGAGAAACAAAATTAGCCACGGTGACCGGTGTTTTTTCATGTTCCAGTTTCACGATGATGTCTCCCTTCGTGGTCTGGATATCGGCAAAGATCCCGTCGCCGAGATCGGTATATTTACTCGATTTACAACTTAACAGTAAGCTTACGGTGGTAAGCATTAACACATATGCTTTCTTCATTTCTTATATATTAATTTTGATTAATGTCTGCCTGTCTTTCAATTTTTATAAGGGTAATTTTAGATTTCACCGGAACATTGGTCCCTATTTTTTGATTGTCTCCATGGTACCCGTAGGCCAGGGAGGACGGGAAAAGAAAAGTAGCTGTTTCCCCTTCTTTTAAAAGTTTTACACTACTTCTGAGACCCGGAAACAAAGGCTGTTTATCGACCTTGTAAGTAATAATACCGATATCTTCTGCACTGTAGATCGTATCATTTTCAAAACTTAGTACATTATAGGTCATGGTCACCAGGTCATCGGACTGAGGTTTCGGGGTATCGGCTTCCACCCGTTGGTTGTAAACATACCAGGAACCGTTGGCAGAGTGATAATAGGTGCTCAGGGAATCCCTGGAAACAATCGCCTTGATCATGGTCTCTTCCCGGGCAAGGAGTTCCCTGCTGCGTTCTGCGGATTCTTTCATAAAACTTCCTGTTTTAACCTTAACCGGTTTTCGTGGTACCGGGCCCTCACAGGTAATAAAAGCCATACAAATTGCTATGATCCAAAAATTTTTCATGAGGTCAGCCCGGTTTTAAAATCTTCCAGCAGCGATGTAAAAAACAAGGTAGTTTCTTTCAATGAACGCTCACTTTTACCGCCGGCAGCATTCGTATGTCCCCCACCGTTGAAATGTGCCCGGGCAAACTCATTTACGGAAAAGTTGCCCTGGGACCTGAAAGAAATCTTGATTATACCTTCCTCTTTATTTTCAATAAAAATGGCGGCAAACCGGATGCCCTCCAGGGTTAGGCCATAATTTACAAAGCCTTCCGTATCCCCTTTTTTGTAGTTATGGGCGTCTAATTCCTCTTGTGTGAGCGTTATGTATGCCGTGTTGTAATCTTTCAGAATGACCATATTCCCGAGGGCGCAACCCAGTAGGTGTAATCGGTTTGGGGTATTTGTATCATAAATATTATGATGAATCCGGGTATTGTTGGCTCCCTTTTCAATGAGATCTGCAATGACCCTATGGGTTCTGCTGGTGGTGGTAGCATACTTAAATGAACCGGTATCTGTCATAATGCCGGCATACAGGCATTGGGCGATCTCCGGTGTTATTTTATCCGCGTCACCCAAGGCTTCAAGTACCGTATAGACCATTTCGCATGTGGAACTCATGGCAACATCAGAATAGCGGATAGCCGCGTAACTTCCGGGTTCCTGATGATGGTCGATCATAATGAAGGTACCGGAGGCCTCTTCAAGGCAGGATTGCATTTGTCCAATCCTGCTCAGGTGGTTAAAATCCAACGTAAAAATCAGGGTAGCCGAGGCGATGAGCTCAACGGCAGTAGCGTTTTCCTTTTCAAAATTTACGACGAGTTCATTTCCCGGCATCCATTTCAGGAATTTCGGAAAGTCATTGGGGCTTATCACCACGGTATCATGTCCCGAGAGGTTCAGATAATGGTACAGGCCCAAAGAGGATCCGATGGCATCGCCATCGGGATTTTTGTGGGGTACTATAATTATTTTCTGCCTTTTTGATAAAAGGTCTTCAAGGGCTCTTACATCCTCTAAATTCATGCGCGCAAAGATACAATAATATACCAAAGACTTCATTTCAAAGGGTTATTTTTGTATGTTTCAGCAACCGTAAATGATGAAAAATATTGGACTGACACTCCTGCTTATAACGGGTGTGGTCGCTTGCAAGACCGGCCGGACAAGGGGGAGGGAAAAGGCAGGGTCATCACTGTTTACCGTCGCCTTTGGATCATG
>DATGCB010000290.1:0-2703 GCA_035312365.1 Eudoraea sp.
TTTTGACACGATTATCCAGCGTAACGTGCGTTTGGGAGAGGCTCCCAGTTACGGTGAGAGCATCATTAAGTATGATGCGAGCAGTAAGGGTGCAGCCAACTATCTGAATATGGCCAATGAACTCCTCAAAAAAAATAGAGAGAAAGTATAATGGCGAAAGCAACCAGGAAACAAGCTTTGGGCAGGGGATTATCTGCATTGCTGAAAGATCCCGAAAACGATATCAATTCTGTTTCGGACAAAAATGCGGATAAAGTTGTTGGAAATATCGTAGAACTGGATGTCGACACCATTGAGGTAAACCCTTTTCAGCCCAGGTCTAATTTTAACGATGAAGCGCTTAAAGAACTGGCAAGTTCTATCAGGGAACTTGGGGTGATACAACCCATAACCGTTCGAAAACTGCAGTTTAACAAATATCAGCTGGTATCGGGAGAACGACGTTACCGGGCTTCTAAATTAATCGGCTTATCTACCATTCCCTCTTATATCAGGATCGCAAATGACCAGGAGACGCTGGAGATGGCCCTGGTGGAAAATATACAGCGTCAGGATCTGGATCCTATTGAAATTGCCATTTCCTATCAGCGATTGATTGATGAAATTGGGCTTACCCAGGAAAAACTTAGCGACCGGGTTGGAAAAAAAAGATCCACAATTGCCAATTATCTGCGGCTGTTGCGTTTAGATCCAATCATTCAAACGGGGATGCGGGACGGTTTTATTACCATGGGTCATGGTCGGGCGCTGGTTAATATTGAGAAAAAGCCCGATCAGATCGCGATCTACGAAAAAATTGTCGGCAGCAACCTATCCGTCAGGGATACCGAAAGTATTGTCAGGGCATATCATGAAGGGACCATTTCAAAATCTTCTAAAAAACCGGCTCAGATCCCGGAATTTGCTAAAATCAATGTCGGGGCTTTCCGCAACCATCTCGATGCCAAAGTGGCCATTTATGCCGATGAACACGGAAAGGGAAGGATCACGATCCCATTCCGGTCCGAAGCGGAATTCCACCGGTTGAAAAAATTGATCACAGGTGAATAAACGCCATCTCCTATTATGCTTTTGTTCTTTTTTTATGTGGTTCGGTTCCGCACAGGATAAGGGTATGCTGGAAATCGATTCCGTTACAACTGATCTCCGGGAAGAAGGAGTGGTGGTAGATGCCAGGGTAGTCAAAAAGAAGATAAATCCGTTGGCACCGAGCAAGGCCGCTTTCTATTCGGCTGTAATCCCGGGGTTGGGGCAGATCTATAACAGGCGTTACTGGAAAGTCCCCATTGTGTATGGGGCCATTGGAACAGGGGTTTATGCCTATGTGTACAATGATGATCTCTACGACCGGTTTCGGTCTGCCTTTAAAAGGAGAAGAGCAGGTTTCATCGATGATGAATTTTACGACCTCAACGGAAGTGGAATAGAGCCGGGTAACCCCGATTTATCGGATGAGGCATTGCAGGACGCCCAGGAACGGTATCAGCGCGACCGGGATCTGGCACTGGTAATTACAATTGCACTCTATGCTTTAAATATTATTGACGCCAACGTTGATGCCCATTTAAAACAATTTAATGTGGACGATGATCTCAGCCTTAATATTAAGCCATATTTGGAATATCATCCCGTTACTGCCGATCCCAATTACGGGTTGGCCCTGACGGTTAAGTTTTAACGAATCCGGAAAAATAAAAGGAATATGAGGATAGCATTGTTCGGTTACGGGAAAATGGGTAGGATGATAGAGCAAACCGCATTGCTGCGCAATCACGTGATTTCCGCCAGGATTGATATTGATACTCCGACGGTCGACTTTTCGGCGATCGATGTGGCAATTGATTTTAGCGCCCCCGACGCTGCCTTCGGGAATATCAAAAGTTGTTTTGAACACGGTATCCCGGTAGTCTCCGGTACCACGGGCTGGCTCGACCGATATGACGAAGCGGTGAAAATATGTAATGAACAAAAGGCCGGATTTATCTATGCCTCAAATTTTAGTTTGGGCGTCAATGTTTTTTTTGAGCTGAACTCCTATTTAGCAGCAATGATGAAAAATTTGGACCAATACCGTATTTCCCTGGAAGAAATTCACCACACCCAAAAATTGGACGCCCCAAGTGGTACGGCAATTACGCTGGCCGAAGGAATAATACGCAATACAGCTTATAAGGGGTGGGCGTTGGATAAGGATGAACCCGATAATATCCCTGTCCATTCCATCCGTGAGGGAGATATTCCGGGAACACATACCGTAATTTATGATTGTGAGGTGGATAGCATCTCCATACGGCATACGGCCCATAACAGGAAGGGGTTTGCCCTGGGGGCGGTCATTGCGGCAGAATGGATCTATGGAAAGAAGGGTGTTTATGGGATGAGGGATGTGTTAAACCTGGGTTAATAAATGTAACAAATGCCATAACAAAACGTATTGTAAAAGGGCGAAATAGCAAAATACATCGATGTTGGTTCCTGGATTTTGAAATTTGAAGGTATTCCCCAAAGGCCCTGGGGGCAGACATTTTTAGAATTGGGAATCAACGTTAACCCCGCTGATTCCGCAAAAATTAAGTAACCATAGCGTATGGATTATACACAGTGGATCATTTTTATTTTGGTAGTCCAGGTCATTCATTTTTTAGGTACCTGGAAATTATATGTCAAAGCCGGCAGAAAAGCCTGGGAAGCAATTATTCCTGT
>DATGCB010000291.1:0-4506 GCA_035312365.1 Eudoraea sp.
TTTCCGCCTTCCACGTTCATCATCGATTTTTTATCTTTAAGTGGCGCAGCGGCATCGACGGTGAAGGTGCCATTGGTGACTATTTCTTCCCCATCCTTCAGACCCGAAAGAACCCGGTAGCCACCGTTGAAAGCATCGCCCAGAGTTACTTCAAGCAATTCAAAAATTGGGCTGTCCGGATCGTTTAGAACAAGGCCGCCAAACTCCGGGGTGCTTCATCACTGAAGGGGTAAAAAGATCCCTTCTGGTGCCAGGGCCGGAAGATAAACGATTCTCCGGATCGGGCACAAAAACCCTCCGGGAAGGGTTATCCATTAACCAGTTGTACAAGCTTCATCCTGCTGTTGATCCCAATTTTGGAATAGATCCTGTGGGTGTGGTCTTTTACCGTTTGAAGGCTAATAAATAGTTCATCGGCTATTTGCTGATTCGTCTTACCCGCGCAAATTCCATCCACAATTTCCCTTTCCCGTTTTGTAATGCTGTATTTTTTGCAGAGCAACCTCTTTTTTTCTTCATTGGGATGCCCTGCAAAGACCGGGATAAAAACAATAGCTGCTTTTTGGTTGAGATAAAACAATGGGATGAAATTGGATAGAAAGATCAACAGGACGGTGGGGGCAACGTACCAGGGGTCAAAAAAAAGGAAGGGCAATGCAACTCCGCGCAGCACAAGCCCCCCAATCATAAGGATCGCAAACAGGATGACGATGTTCCGTTTTGTTTTTTTAAACTTTTTTGAATTGCGTATAACAATAGCACTAAAGAAAACCATGGATGCCAGCTCAATAAAGAGCATCAGCCCTATTTCTGCATAGGCCCATTGTTCCCCAAGGAGCCAGTCTTCGTGGTAAAAAATGATAAACAGCCCCCACAGGAGAGGAATCATAACTACAAAGAAGATGGCATGGATACGCGTAACCTTCTTTTTTACAGGTATTTCGGCCAGGCCGAATCCCATTTTTACCAGCATGATCCATGAAATACCCAAAAAGGGTACCCCCAGTACGGGTAAAAAATTGGCCGCCATTGCCATAATAGTATAATCCGTACCAATCATGGTAAGAAGGGCCCGCATTAAGATTTGACCCCAGATGCCATAAAAGGCAAAGGCGTAAAAAGTAACCAGGAAATAGAAATAATTCCTGTGGAAATCGGTATTGTAGGTGCCGATCCCCTTGTGGGAAACCCAGATGGCTGCCATGGCTATTCCAAGACAAAAAGTAAATGCGACAATGAAAATAATACTAAGCAAGGATCGCTTTTTTATAAGCTAAAAGTATGTAAATGTCTTCAGAACCGGTAAATACCTTAGTAGTGAATTTGAAATCACTACCAAAGTTGGAAGGAAGTTTTCATTGATCCGTGTAGCTTTATTGAAAATTACAATTCGCAACATCATGGAAATAGTAAACCAGGGAAGGATTCCCCAACCGACAATATCAGGAAGTTATGGATACGCCTGGCAACAGTTGTGGAAGTACTTCTTGTCTTTCTTTATAATTGGCTTGCTGGTGGCCATTTTTGAGGGCCCTGCTTCCATAGCCCGCGACTCGGAAATGAACGAAACTGCCGTTTCAATTTTCGTGCGAATCGTTGCAGCGGCCTATATGTTACTGGTGTTCCCGGTCATCAACTATGGGGGGGACCTTCTTTACCTGCGTGGCATCAGGGATGAAAAAATGGAAATTGGGTTGTTGTTTGATGGCTTCAGGCGGAATTACCTGAATATAGTATTGTCCAGTTTACTGACCTTTGCCATCATCGGTCTGGGGTTTCTGTTCCTGATCGTTCCGGGAATTATTTTTGCATGTCGTCTGGCATTCGTTTCATTTCTGGTGATGGACAAAAATATGGAGCCTATAGCGGCCATTGAAAAAAGCTGGGAAATGACACGGGGTTATGGCTGGAAAATTTTTGGGATGGCCCTGCTGGCAATCCCCGTATTTTTTGCAGGCTTACTTTGCTTTATTGTCGGGGTGATCATTGCCGTTATGTGGATAGCTGCTTCCTTTGCAGCAATGTACCACGCCATTGATCTCGAAGACCAAAAGAGGCTTACGTCTGAATAGGCCAAAGATAAAACCACTTCCAAAAACCGGCCCATTTGAAGCGGCTTCAGGGCACACTAAGACTGTATCCCTTATAATTCCCTGTTTTTCAGCTATATTTAATATATTAGGTGGTTCGTCTGTTTAATCATTGCCCATCCGGGTCCTAATTAACCATTACATGAAGAAATCAGCCCTATATGTACTACTCGTTTTTCTTTGTATTGTTTGCAGGGAGGAATCCCCTGAAAAAAGTGAAACTGCAATGAAGCCTGAATCCAGGACCTGGTGGAAGGAAGGTATCATTTATCAGATCTATCCCCGGAGCTTTAAAGACACCAATGGCGACGGTGTGGGCGACCTGGCCGGGGTACTCGAAAAGCTGGACTATATTGAAAGCCTGGGGGTGACCATGGTGTGGATGAATCCATTTTTTGCTTCCCCCAATGTCGATAACGGCTATGACGTAAGTGATTACCGGGCTATTCATCCGGAGTTCGGGACCATGGATGATTTTGACGCCCTGCTCAGGGGTTTGCACGACAGGGACATCAAATTTGTGCTCGATGTGGTGGTGAACCACAGCAGCGACCAGCATGAATGGTTTAAACAATCCAGGAGTTCACGCGACAATCCATACCGGGATTATTATCACTGGTGGCCTTCGGAAAAAGGCAAGCCGACCCCCCGTTTCAGTTTTTTCGACGAAAAAGGGGATGCGTGGAAATACGACTCTGTTACCGATGCTTACTACCTGCATTATTTCGCACAGGAACAACCCGACCTGAACTGGGAAAACCCGAAAGTCCGGCACGAAGTATACGACATCATGAATTTCTGGGCGGAAAAAGGGGTGGATGGATTTCGGCTGGATGCGTTTCAGTATGCGAGCAAGGATACCACGTTTCCCGCGTTTCCGGACGGCTACGAAAAGGATATCATCAAATACTACGGCATGGGTCCGGGCCTGCACAACTACCTGAAGGAAATGCATCGGGAGGTCTTCAGCAAGCACGATGTTTTTTCGGTATCCGAAGGAGCCGGCAGTAGTTTTGAAGATGCCCATAACCTTGTGGATGCGGACAGAAAGGAGCTGCACATGGCCTATCATTTTGAAACCGTAGACCTGGTCAATTCCCTGGAAAGGACCGATCTCAGCGAAATTAAAAGGGTATTCAGTGCCTGGGATAAGGCCTTTGCGGAAAAAGGCTGGATTTCCATTTTCCTTTCCAATCACGATGTAGCAAGGCTCGTAAGTCGTTTCGGCGATGATTCTCCGGAATTCCGGGAAGCCTCCTCGCAATTGCTGAACACCTTCCTGTTGAGCATGAGGGGCACGCCTTATATCTATTACGGAGATGAATTGGGAATGACCAACATTGATTTTGATACGATCAGTCAATATCGCGATGTGGCCGCCATCAACGGATATACAAAAGCACGTTCGGAAGGTGCTGATATGGAACTGTTTATGAAGACCCTCAATTTTTTATCCCGGGACAATGGCCGCACGCCCATGCAGTGGGATGATTCCGAAAATGCGGGCTTTACTACGGGGAAACCATGGCTGCCGGTAAATGACAACTACACGGAAATAAACGTGGTGGCACAGGATAAAGAGCCCGGTAGCCCCTTGAATTATTTCAGAAAGATGGCAAGCCTTAGAAAGGTCCACCCGGTATTGGTATACGGAGACTATACGTTGGTGCAACCGGAACATCCTGAAATCTACGCCTATACACGGGAAATGGACGGCGACAAAATGTTGATCTTGCTGAATTTTTCGCAAGAGGAATCAGTCATAGAATTGAAACCCCTGGACGTACTAAATCACGGTAAGCTACTGATCAATAACTACGATTCGGTCAACCTGGAAGAAACCTCCATTATGATGAAACCCTATCAGGCCATCGTCTTTGCCCTTGAATGATCCGGGGTTGGCCATCGTCATATGAGACAGGGCGGCGGAGTGCCCTTGCCCTAAATAACCATAATATTCTTAAATGTTTGATTTACGCCTTTTTATTTTAACGTAATTTCCTTAATTTCATCATATTAACCCATTCACAATAGAATCATGGCAAATTTTAACCTGAATATCAACGGAAAAAGTCAACAATTAGAGGTCGATCCGTCGACACCTATGCTTTGGGTACTACGAGACCATCTTAAATTGGTTGGCACCAAATACGGCTGTGGTATCGCACAATGCGGTGCCTGTACCATTCATCTCGGAGATAAGGCAGTACGTTCCTGCCAATTGCCTGTTTCGTCTGTAGGCGATCAGGAAATTACCACCATTGAAGGACTGTCGGAACATGGCGATCACCCCGTACAAAAGGCGTGGTTGGAAATCGATGTACCCCAATGTGGGTATTGTCAGGCAGGACAGATCATGACAGCTTCCGCCTTTTTGGTAAAAAATCCGAACCCTACGGATGCCGAAATCGAGTCC
>DATGCB010000292.1:0-13793 GCA_035312365.1 Eudoraea sp.
ATCTCTCAGGTTGTGGAGGCAGATGACAGCATCTGGGAACTGACACAGGCCCGTTTACCGTGGCTGTTTTTGGGGTTATTGGGCGGTGTGGGAGCCGCGTCCATCATGGGCGGTTTTGAAGAGATGCTGAAAGAACATGCCATCCTCTTTTTCTTTACCCCGTTGATCGCTGCCATGGCAGGGAATGTCGGAGTACAATCGAGCGCCATTATCGTTCAGGGCCTTGCCAATGATGACCTGAAAGGTAGCATCAGTAACCGACTGGTCAAAGAAATGTTATTAGCCACCCTGAACGGCATTATTTTGGCAACCATATTGTTGTTCTTCTCCTGGTGGTGGTACGGAAACTTCTTTACCGCCCTTGCAATTTCACTTTCTCTGGTGGTAGTGATCATAGTTGCGGGTATCATCGGTACTTTTATCCCTTTATTCCTTGACAAAAGGGGCATTGATCCGGCAATTGCAACAGGACCCTTTATCACTACCAGTAATGACATATTTGGAATCCTTATTTACTTCCTGATCGCGAGATTGGTTCTCGGCCTTTAAAACTCCTCTTCATTTACAAATTATATCCTATCTTAGAATACTCTCATTCTGAGGGTTCACCCATGTAAAGACTACGGATCCATGCGAATTAAAGTCGGAGTAATACAAGATAGTCCCGTTTTTTTTGATAAGGAAAAAACCATTGAGAAAATAGAAACGATTACCAGGGAATATGCGGGGGAAGGTTGTAACCTCCTGGTCTTCCCGGAATCATTTATCCCGGGATATCCACGGGCTTTTACCTTTGGGGCCACGATAGGAAACAGAACGGATGAGGGCAGAAAACTCTATATGGAATACCATAAAAACAGTTTGGACCTCGAAAGCATCGATATGAAGAAATTAGAACGCCTGGCAAAGACAACCGGTACCTACCTGGTCATCGGGGTTACCGAAAAAGAAAAGCACCATGGAAGTTTGTACTGTTCCATGCTCTATATATCGCCTGCCAGGGGGTTGTTGGGAGTACATCGGAAGATTAAACCTACAGGCACGGAACGCGTTGTCTGGAGTGAGGCTTCAGGGGAATCCCTGGTTACTTTTCAAACCAAATTGGGAAAACTTGGGGGTCTTTTATGCTGGGAGAACTACATGCCCCTGGCAAGAATGGCCATGTATAGGAAAGGCGTGGAAATCTATATTGCCCCAACCGCCGATGCAAGGGATGAATGGATTACGACCATGAAGCACATAGCCCTGGAAGGAAGGTGCTTTGTCCTGGGTTGTAATCAATACGTTACCAAATCCATGTATCCCGAAAAATTTCAAGCCCTGCTGGCACAAGCGCCTGAAGACCTTTGCAGGGGAGGCAGCATTATTGTTTCTCCCCTGGGAAAGGTGGTGGCAGGACCTTTATTTGATAGGCCCGGTGTACTTATGGCCGAACTGGACCTGGATGAGATTAGTCAAAGCAAATTGGATTTTGATGTCATTGGCCATTATTCGAGAAGTGATATCTTCGATTTTTCCGTAAAGAACCAGCCTGAGATCAAACTAGAATAAGAACCGTTTGAAAGGCCGGACCTGCAGGGGAATCTCTTGGGTTACAATATTTTGCGGGAGCTCACATTCATTTGATATCTTCGCACCATGCAGTACCTAACATCGTACCTTTGTATATTTCTTGTCCTTTTTGCGGGTTGCAAAGAGGAAAATAAAGCAGCGTTCAATTTGAATTTTACACCGGAACAGATTGAAATCTTTGGCGAAGAAATCATCTCAACCAGGCTTTATGAGCGCGATATGGCCATCGCTCCTGATGGAAATGAGATCATCTACACCCTTGGGAATTACCGCCAGACCCTTCGGAATCTTGTGAGTATTAAGAAAGAGGGGAACCAATGGCAGGATAAGGAGATCCTCCAGTTTTCGGGTAGGTATAACGATATTGAACCCTTTTTCTCCGTGGACGGGACAAAGTTATTTTTTGCCTCTGACAGGCCAATGGATACCGACAGCACCCGGACAGATTACAATATTTGGGTGGTGGATCGCAGCGCCTCCGCCTGGGGCAGGCCCGTGGCTTTAGATACCGTCATCAACACTGTTAACGATGAATTTTATCCTGCTGTGAGCAAAAATAATACCTTGTATTTTACCGCGACCAGAACGGATGGCAAGGGAAGGGAGGATATCTTTTTAAGTCGGTTTGTCGATGGAAGCTATCGGGCACCAAGGGCCTTAGACAGCACAATTAATACCACAACTTTTGAATTCAATGCATATATCAGCCCTCATGAAGACCTGCTGGTCTTTAGTTCTTACGGAAGAAAGGATGGGCTAGGCGGCGGTGATCTGTATTTTTCAAAAAAAAGTGCAGATGGAAGCTGGACCGAGGCTAAAAACCTGGAATTCGTAAATTCGGACAAATTGGATTATTGTCCCTTTATTGATGTACCCAGGGGTAATTTCTATTTTACCAGCGATCGGGATATTCCGCGCAAAAAGCGCATAAAGAATGTTGCGGAATTTGAGGAAGAAGCCCATAAGGTACTTAACGGACTCGGCAATATTTACAGGGTTGATCTGAAAAAACTGAATTTGGAGTAATTTAGGGTGAGCCGCATGCTAACAGAGAATCACCAGAATGAACATTCAACCGATCATAACACATTTTGCAAACTACCTCCCCCTGGACCTGAAAGACCGGGAGGCCCTGGAATCCAGAGTTCACGAAAGAAAGGTTAAAAGGCGGCAATTCATCCTGCAGGAAGGCGATGTTTGCAGGCACTATACCTTTGTGGTCCATGGTTGCTTTAAGATGTTTAAAATGGACGAAAAAGGCCAGGAACACAACCTTCAGTTTGCCGTGGAAAATGACTGGATCATGGATATTGGGAGTTTTCATTCCGAAAAGCCCAGTGCACTCTATATTGAAGCGATGGAACAATCTGTGATCTTACAGATTGCCAGGCCAAATCTGCTATTTCTCTATGTAAATCACGCTACATTTGACCGTAATTTCAGGGTTATTATGGAAAATGCTTTTGTGGACCTTCAAAAAAGGATCCTGCAAAATATCAGCTATACCGCCGAAGAACGTTATTTGGCCTTTTTGGAGCAACATCCCGAATTACACAACCTGATTTTCAATGTACAGATTGCTTCCTATATTGGCATAACCCCTGAATTTCTGAGTAAAATTCGCAAAACGCTGGCCTCCCGTTAATACCCCTTAAACAAGTTTAAGGTTTTTTATTAACCTTTCTTATAGGTATCCCTTTTCCGCCCTTTGCATTTTTGTGGTATGAAAAAAAGAATCATGCCCTTCGTACTTTGTTTCGTTTTCCTACCGGGATGCCAGACAGAGAAAGAGAATGCTATTTCGAACAATGTAAAATCAGAAAACATGGAAAAACAGGCAAAAATAGAGCTTGGGAAATTATTAATGGAATATGAACAGGCCCTGAATTCTTCAGATGCCGGCAAAGCGACCGGACTTTACGCAAGGAACGGGATGTTTATGCCCTCCGGTGCCCCTACCGCAATAGGTTTGGAGCATATAAAGGAAGCCTATGATTTTGTATTCTCCAACATTCAACTGAACATTGAATTCTCCATTGAGGAGATCACTCTGGAACACGATCTGGCCTATGCCGTCACAGGTTCCAGGGGAACTACCCTGATACGTGCAACCGGGGAAACCATTCCGGAAGAAAACAGGGAATTATTTATTTTTGAAAAAGAAGAAAAGGGATGGAAAATTGCCCGTTATATGTTTAATAAAACAAGGTAAAGTTTCCGCCCGCCGTGGGTAATACAACCCAATGAAAAAGCATCAACGGTAAAGATTGATGCTTTTTTACTATTTTTATTTTTACCGCCGTGCCTCAATGGCAAATGGTCGGTGAAAGAAATCGTAATTTTTATGAAAGCCATCAATCTTAGAGAAAAGCACCGGGCATTTTCCCGCCAATGGCACCCGCATCGGATTGCTGTGGTTGATGATATGCAAGTGCTCCTGGCGAAGGTCCGGGGTGAATTTGTATGGCATTCCCACAAACATGAGGACGAACTATTCCAGGTATTAAAAGGCACTTTGTATATGCAGTTCAGGGACCGTACAGAGGTGGTAAAGGAAGGCGAGATCATTGTAGTGCCCAGGGGGGTGGAACATTGTCCTGCAACCAGGGACGACGAAGAGGTGCATGTTTTGCTCTTTGAAAAGTTGTCTACATCACATACTGGTGACGTGTTGCATGAAATGACACAAACCACCTACCCCGAAATATAAGGCAAGAGTTGCTTAACAAGCAGTCCCCCCAATGAAGAAAGAATTGAACAACGTAAACAAGCAGGCCATTGGTTAACAGAAATTCGGGCGTAATGAAGGTTTTACATGTAGACACCAATCACCCACTGCTGATTGAACAACTGACGGCTTTGGGGTTTGAAAATGATGAGGACTATACTTCTTCCAAGGCCGTAATAGCAAAAAAGATCCATGCATATGACGGCATTATCATCCGAAGTCGCTTTTTATTGGATAGTGACTTTCTGGACATGGCAGTTAATCTGAAGTTTATAGGTCGCATCGGTGCGGGCCTGGAAAATATTGATGCAGAATATGCTGAATCCCTGGATATTTTCCTGGCGGCTGCACCGGAGGGCAATAGGAATGCGGTCGGGGAACATACCCTGGGGATGTTGTTATCACTATTTAACAAGTTGAACAAGGCAGATCGTGAAGTGCGGACCGGGCATTGGAAAAGGGAGAATAACAGGGGTCATGAATTGGATGGAAAGACGGTTGGCATCATAGGGTATGGCAATATGGGCAAGGCATTTGCCAGAAAATTGGCAGGCTTTGATGTGGAAGTCCTCTGTTATGATATCGATGGCGGTGTGGGTGATGATTATGCAAGACAGGTTGGCATCCTGGAAATCCGGCAACGAACCGATGTACTCAGCCTCCACGTACCACAAACACCAAAGACCATAGGAATGATCAGTGCGGGGTTTATCAATGCCTTCCATAAGCCATTTTGGTTGTTGAACACAGCAAGGGGCAAGTGCGTTGTGACAGAGGATTTGGTTACGGCATTAATATCCGGAAAAATTCTGGGGGCGGGATTGGATGTTTTGGAATACGAGAAAACCTCTTTTGAGGAACTGTTTTCCAAAGAACGGATCCCGGATGCATTTCAATTTCTCATCAATGCAGACAACGTACTCCTTACGCCACATGTAGCCGGCTGGACCCACGAAAGCAAGGTCAAATTGGCGCAGACAATCGTCGACAAAATAAAAGCAAGATTTTGCTAAATTTAATGAGTGAAAAAGACCGTCCTTACATTTGGCATACTGGTGCTCGCATTGTTGCTGTTATTTCAGATAAGCAGCTACACGATCATTAAGGGTAATCTGACCGTTGAAATTGTTATCGCCCTGGTCGCTGTTATTTTTTTTGTCATTGGTATATATCTCAATAAAAAAAGTTTACAGAAAAGTCCGGCGCAACCCCCTGGTACAGACCTGGCCAAAATAGAAAAACTGGGCCTTACCGATCGGGAATATGAGGTATTGCAGGAAATTTCAATGGGACTGTCTAACCGGGAAATTGCGGATAAGCTTTTTATTTCCGAAAGCACCATTAAAACACATGTTTCCAACCTCCTGGTAAAGCTCGACGCCAAACGCAGAACCCATGCCATCCAAATTGCCAAGGCGATGCAAATCATTAAATAGGCACTATTTGCCCTGAAGGAGGTGTATTTTGGTACTTTAGTATGAGATAAAAAAGGTTCCCGGAATTTAGTTTTGGCAAACAGCAAGTAAAATAAGACACTATGGAACATACAATTAAGAGATTCGGGCTTTATGGCTTTGTACTTGCTTTATTGCTTTTTCTGGGGGGGCTCACCTCTGGTAAGGGGATGGATTTTTCCTCCCAGGAAGTTATCGGTTACCTTACCATGATCGTTTCCCTGAGCTTTGTTTTCTTTGGAATAAAGCATTTCCGCGACCGGGAAAATAATGGGAAGTTAGGATTCAGGAAAGGAGTCCTTATAGGCTTGCTGATTTCTGCATTTACAGCCGTGGGCATCGCGGTTGCCGATTTTATCTATACCACGGCGATCAACCCGGATTTTTTTGAAGAGTACTCCGCTGTTATGAGGGCAGAAGGATTTAAGGGTGAAATACCGGATTACGGCAGTGGATTTTTGGCCCTTATGATGTTTCTTATAGTAATGATCATCGGGCTGATCATTTCCCTGATATCAGCCCTCATATTACAACGCGAATAATCTGGTATGACATCGAACGCTACATCGCCTGAAGCCTATATAGCCGAACTGCCGGCGGAGCGGCAGCCCGTTATGGAGCAACTTCGGTCTACCATCCTAAAGAACCTTCCCGGGGGCTTTCAGGAAACCATGAGTTATGGGATGATCGGATATGTGGTTCCGCATTCCCTGTATGAAAAGGGCTATCACTGCAATCCTGAGCTGCCATTGCCCTTTATTAATATCGCGTCCCAAAAGAATTATGTCGCCCTGTATCACATGGGGATATACGCCGACAAAAAAGTACTGGAATGGTTCACGGGGGAATACCCCAAATATGTAAGCACCAAACTGGATATGGGTAAAAGTTGTATCCGGTTCAGGAAAATGGAATCCGTACCCTATGGCCTGATCGGGGAACTTTGCTCGAAAATGGCGGTAGCGGATTGGATTAAAATTTATGAAAACGCAATAAACACCAAAGAAACAGATTCCCGTCACAAGGGGCTTTAAAAATGTAGAAAAGTATGAAAAACAGGGTAACAGGATTGGGTGGATTTTTCTTTAAGACAAAGGACCCGAACGCAATAAAGGACTGGTACAAAAATCATTTGGGGCTAAATACGGACCAATACGGTTGCACGTTTTGGTGGAAAGACACGGAGGGGAACGATTGCTCCACCCAATGGAGCCCATTTAAGGAGGACACAACGTATTTTCAGCCGAGCAAAAAATCCTTTATGATGAATTTCAGGGTAGAAAATCTGACGGATTTGCTGGCTGTTTTAAAGGAGGAAGGCGTTACGATCGTGGGGGAAGTTGAGGAGTATGATTATGGCAAATTTGGCTGGATCCTGGATCCGGAAGGCAATAAGTTGGAACTATGGGAACCTGTGGACAAAGCTTTCCTTTAATTTCAAAAATTATTGTTACATTTAGCTTGATATTAACCAACTAAATAAAGATCATGTCCGAAGAAAATAAAGATTTAGGCGACAAGGCCGAAGATGCCTTTGACAAAGCCAAGGAAAAAGCGAGTGAATTTGCGGACGACGCAAAAGAATCTGCCAAGGAATTTACGGAAGACACCAAGGAGGCTGCCGGTGATTTTAAGGAGGAAGCCAAGAAAACAGCCAGTGAATTTTCTGAAGGTCTGAAAGATGCCGGAGGAGAAAATAAAAAGGTTTTGGTGGGTATTCTGGCCATCGTATTCGGATCCTTAGGCGTACACAAGTTTTTGTTGGGGTATAATAAGGAGGGCATTATACTTTTGGTTGCGACGATTGTGGGATATGCAACATCGTGTTTGGGAGTAGGTGTTTTCATTTTGATGGCTACGGGCATTGTGGGCCTCATTGAAGGTATCATCTACCTGACCAAATCGGATGAGGAATTTTACAATACATACCAGGTGGGTAAAAAACCCTGGTTCTAGGATAAAAAAAGTCAGATTATACCGGTCTGGCTTTTTTATTTACTGGTTTTATCGTAATATTGCAATATTATATTTTATAATGACGATGGGAGCTACCAAAACACATATGTTTACCATTTCTCAGAATTCACTGGCAGCAGCAGCCAAAGTGCTCGCTCATCCCGCCCGTATTGCCATACTGCAGTATATCAGCAGGCAAGACCAATGTATCTGTAATGACCTGGTGGATGTTACCGGCCTGGCACAACCCACTATTTCCCAACATCTGAATGCAATAAAAAATGTGGGGCTGCTCAAAGGAAATTTCGAGGGTAAAAACCTCTGCTATTGCCTGAATCAAGAAAAGTGGGAAGAATTGCAGGAGCTCTTCCAGTCGTTCTTTGGAAAAATAAATCAAAATTGCTGTTACCCTTAAAAATAATAGTATGAAAACAAAAGAATTTTTGACCCTGCTTAATGAGCATAGTGACAAAAGCCTCCTCTTTGAATATCAGGAGGGCAAAACGGTCGGTGCCAATTATCATATCACAGAAATAAAAAACACCACCATCGATTCCGTGGACTGCGGGGCCGGGACCGACTACTGGAAAGAAACCGTTGTTCAACTCTGGGAAAGCCCTGAGGAAATTGGAAAGAGGGAATACATGAGCGTTAATAAGGCACTGAGCATCTTAAATAGGGTAGACAGGATTAAACCCATGGAACCGGATGCCGAAATAAAATTCGAATATGGAAACGCTGCCTTCCACCCCGCACAATTGTTTGTGAACGAAGCCGTAGTGACAAAAGGTTCCCTGCTGGTCCGGTTGGCCGTTGTAAAAACAGTATGTAAGGCAAGAGAAGAATGCAGCGTACCAGAGGCCACCGAAGCTGCAGAAGCAGTTTGTTCACCTGAACGTAATTGTTGTTAATGGCTCTCCAGGTGAATAATATCCTGATCAGGCCGATGCAGCCATCGGACTGGAAAAAAGTAGCAGCGATCTATGGAGAAGGCATAGCTACGGGTTTCGCCACTTTTGAGAAAGACATTCCGGGCTACGCACGCTGGGATGAAAACCATCTGCGCGAATGCAGGCTGGTTGCCGAGAAAGACAATGTAATATCAGGCTGGGCAGCCTTGTCTCCCGTTTCAGACAGATGTGTGTACGGGGGAGTGGCCGAAGTAAGCATTTATGTCAGCACTGCATCCCGAGGTATGGGAATCGGTAAATTGCTGATGGAAGCACTGATCGATCAAAGTGAAGAGCAAGGGTTATGGACGCTCCAATCCGGTATTTTTCCCGAAAACACAGGCAGCATTAAATTACATGAACAGGTTGGCTTCAGGCGCATCGGCATAAGGGAACGGGTTGGAAAATTAGACGGCGTGTGGAAGGACAATGTGATCTTTGAAAGAAGAAGCCTGAACGTTGGAATTGACTAGTTTTGCAGAATCACAGTTAAGAGGATCCCGCCGGGCCCTAACATAAACGAATAATGAAGAACATTTTAGTACTGTGTACCGGAAATTCCTGCAGGAGCCAGATGGCCCATGGATACCTGGATAGCTTTCAAAAAGGAAAGGCGGAAATATACAGCGCAGGGATCGAAACCCACGGTTTAAATCCCGGTGCGGTGGCCATTATGAAGGAAGATGGGGTAGACATTTCCGGACATACGTCCAATAATATTACAGAATACGACGGTATTGAATGGGACTTTATCATAACGGTCTGCGACCATGCTAAAGAAAACTGCCCTTTTATTCCATCAAAAAATGCAAGGCGCATTCATCATAATTTCTCTGACCCGTCAATGGTAGCCGGTACGGATAAGGAAAAACATGACGCATTTTTTAAAGCCCGGAATGAGATCAGGGATTTCTGCAGGCAGTTTATTTCCGATCATTTGTAGGCAACGTCCCGCCTTATCGCGGTTGCAGCCTGTAAGCCATAGTGGCCATCAACCGTTGGGTTCACTATTGCTTCCCTCCATTAATTTGCGCTCCAATTCGGCCTGGAATTCCTCCATCACAGGCTTTACGGTACTTTCCGGCAGGTCTGCAATTTTAATATACATGAGCCCGTCGACGGAATTGTTAAACAGGGGGTCGACGTTAAAGGCCACCACTTTTGCATTTTGCTTAATATATTTTTTGATCAATACCGGCAGGCGAAGACTTCCTGGTTCAACTTCTTCGATAAGCTTATCGAATTTATTCAGATCCGCTTCGGTTTCATCAAAAACAAATTCTTTGTCCGCGTCCTTTAATTTTACCTTGAATTCCTTTTTGGGCCGGATGTATTGCGCCACATAAGGATCCCAATAGTTCGATTTCATAAACTCGATCATCAGCGATTTTGAGAAATTGGAAAATTGATTGCTAATACTAACACCGCCAATCAGGTATTTGTGCTCCGGATGCCTCAGGGTTGTATGGACAATGCCCTTCCACAACAAAAATAACGGCATGGGTTTCTGTTGGTACTCTTTTACAATATAGGCCCTGCCCATCTCAATGGACTGACTCATCATCCCGTAAAGTTCGGGCTCAAAACCAAAGAGATCCTGCAGATAAAAACCATCAATGCCGAGTTCCTTAAAAATATCAGAACCCATCCCCATCCTGTAGGCCCCAACAATCGTTTTCTCATCGTCATCCCACAAAAAAAGGTGGTGGTAGTATTCATCAAACCTATCCAGGTCGATCGAATTGTTGGTACCCTCCCCAATGGCCCTGAATGTAACTTCGCGCTGGCGACCGATCTCATTCAGAATAAATGGCATATCGCGCTTCTGTGCCAAAAACACTTCGTAGTTTTTGCTTTGAAGTAACCTGCACTCTTTCTCACGCAGTTTTTCAATTTCCCCCTGGATTACTTCGGTACGCACCGCCGACGCAATTTTTTTCGGGGGTTTGGGTATTTTAAGGGATCCGGGTATTTGATCTATCAGCCGCTCTTTTTCATAGGCATGCGCCAGCATATAGGTCTTCATCCGCAGCAACTCTGTAAATTCTTCCAGATTTTCCTGCTCTTTCTGTGCTTCCACCGGTATAGGCTGCCCTATCCTTACCTTTATAGACCGGTTTCTCTGTGTGGTTACTTCAGAAGGTAATTTGGCGGTCCTGAAGATGTCGTTAATCCTGGACAGGCGGTAGAAGAGTTTGCTGTTCCTTGCATGGAAATAAATGGGTACCACCGGGACCTCGGCCTTTCGAATGAGCTTTAAAGCCGCTTCTTCCCAGGGCCTGTCCACAATTAATTTTCCATCCTTATAGGTAGAGACTTCGCCGGCCGGGAATATGCCAAGCGGGTGCCCGTCCTTTACGTGGCCGAGTGCGCTTTTAAACCCTGCTAAATTGCTTTTGGCTTCTTTGTGATCTTCAAAAGGATTTACCGGCATAATATAAGGGGCCAATGGGGCCACCCTGTGCAACAAAAAATTAGCAATGATCTTAAAATCGGGGCGGTGTTGCAGCATCAGCTTTAGCAGTAATACGCCATCAATGCCTCCAAGCGGGTGATTGCTAATGGTAATATAAGGCCCTTCTTTGGGAAGGCGCTTAAAATCTTCCTCCGGGATTTCAAATGCAATCTCGTAATGTTCCAGAATGGCATCCAGAAATTCAATTCCTTCCAGGTGTTTATGGCGGTCATAAAATCTGTTGATCGAAGATATCTTCGTGATCTTCATCAGAAACCATCCCATGAACGTTCCGAGAAAGCCATATCGGTGCAGATTAATCGCTATGGCTACCTCTTTTGCGGTTACTAAACCCATAAATTGTCGAAGAATTACACCGGTAAATATAGGAAAATCACTACTGGAGGTACCTTTTTTAACATTTTAAATAAATGCCTTGCACCCATTATTTAACGACCAGCTGTACTGTTTCCTTGCCTCTTTGTTCCAGTAAAATCTCCTTTCCGTTTTGTAACGATTTGATTGCCTTAGAGTTAAAGTGCCTGATCGTGTAGAGCGAAACCCCCTCCTGATGAACTACTTTAAATTTGCCCTTGAGATGGTTCAGCAATTCTTCCAATCGCCCGAATTTATTGTCCACGCAAACCGAAAAACTAATAGCGGAGTTCTGAATGAGGTCCACTTTCATTTTATGGTCATGTAACAGTTTAAACAGATCTCCAATGCTGTCCTCAACGATAAAAGAAAAATCCAGGGAGGAGAGTTTCATCAGCACCTGATCTTTTTTAACAATAAAACAAGGGACTTCGGGTTCAATCCCTACCCCCTTGCCTACCGTGGTGCCCGGATCCTTCGGCATTACGAAGGATTTAACGTGTAGCGGTATTTCCTTACGCTGCAGGGGTTGCAGTGTTTTAGGGTGGATCACCGATGCGCCGTAAAAGGCCAGTTCAATGGCCTCCCTATAAGATATCTGATGGAGCAGGAGGGTTTCCTCAAAATACCTGGGATCCGCATTTAGTACTCCGGGGACATCCTTCCAGATGGTCACGGAATTTGCATCCAGGCAATAGGCGAGAATGGCAGCGGTATAATCCGACCCCTCCCTGCCCAATGTGGTCGTAAAATTGTTGTCATCACTCCCAAGAAAACCCTGGGTGATATAAAATTTGCCCTTATCAATCCCTTCTGAAATCTTTTCCTGGGTCTTTTCCCAATTCACCTTCACATCCCTGTAGTTATCGTCGGTCTTGATGAAATGGCGGACATCCAACCAGCTGTTTTTAATGCCAACTTCATTGAGATAATCGCTTACGATCCTGGTGGAAATCAATTCGCCATACCCCACGACCTGATCGTAGACAAAATTGTATTTGGGCGATTTATTCCAGGCTAAAAACCCCTGTACTTCTTCAAAGAGCAAGGCGACACGGTCGAATATGGGATGGGTGTCACTGGGGAACAACGCTTTTAAAATATCGTAATGATACTTCTTAACTTCTGCGATTGCGGCGGGCATAGCGTCTTTATCACTAAAGTAACAATCCACGACCTTTTCCATGGCATTGGTTGTTTTACCCATTGCGGAGACCACGAGAAACGTATTTTCATATCCCGTTTCATTCAAAACGTTGACCAGGTTCCTGACGGCATCGGCATCCTTCACAGAAGCTCCACCAAACTTGAATACTCTCATAAATACATTCGTTTAGTTATCATTTTCCCCGACCTGCCTTCACCTGTCCATTCAGGTCCTTCACATTAGTGCCATCGGATCCTCCTATAATTTGTTCAAATAGTTTTCAATTCCATTTTCATCCAGTTGTACCACATCCCAATCCCGCATAACCCGGGCGCCTTTTTTCTCGTAAAAAGTGATCGCCTGTGCATTCCAATCCAAAACTTCCCAGCTAATCCGTTTAACCCCCCTTTTATGCCCGTATTTTACAACTTCATCCAACAGCATTGTCCCCAGGCCGTTTCCCCTCATTTTTTTGGATATGATCAGGTCTTCCAGGTGGATAACAGGGCCTTTCCATGTAGAATATTTGTCGTAGACCAGGGCCATTCCCGCAATATTATGATTCGCTTCGGCGACGAAACAATGGAATTTTTTTTCGGGACCGAAGCCATCCCTGACTAAATCCTCCACACTAATCTCAACAGCATGCGGTTCTTTTTCAAACTCCGCCAATTCCCTAATGAGGCCAAGAACCTGAGGCATATCCACCGCTTTAGCCTCGCGAATGCTGTACTCCATAACTGTTACAAATAAAACACAAAGTTAAAAATTTAAAAAACTACGGGATAGCGAAATCGTTAGAGTATCACAAAATAACCGATATTTGTGGCTAAACAAAGTAACCTCCTATCCATGACGAGTAAAAAAAGGACGCTGGGCGAGTTTATTATTGAAAACCAGTCAGAATTTCAGTATTCTTCCGGGGAGCTATCCAAACTTATCAATGCAATCAGGCTGGCTGCAAAGGTAGTAAACCATGAGGTGAATAAAGCCGGTCTCATAGATATCCTGGGGGCTGCGGGGGAGACAAATATCCAGGGGGAAGATCAGCAGAAACTCGACGTTCTGGCCAATGAAAAGTTTATCCAAACACTAAAAAACCGGGAAATTGTATGTGGGATCGCTTCGGAGGAGGAAGACCATTACATCAGTGTCA
>DATGCB010000293.1:0-4474 GCA_035312365.1 Eudoraea sp.
CAGGACAAATATTAATTTTGGAGATGGTTTGATTCCCTCCGGGACGTAGAAGGCATAGCTTCTTTGAGTACTATCGACCAAAATGGTACCCCATTGGATAGCCGCGGCATCCTTTGCCTGCTGGGATGTTACTGTTTGCATAAAAGCCAAAAGAATTAATAACATGCTACTCCTAAATTTGTTCATACTTTTCTTTTTGATGTAGACTATGAAAATCAGGGTTTTATAAAGGATTTACGGTATCTATGTACGACAGTATTATTTCATCTTCCAAAAAAAGGGCCATCCAAAAGGTTCTTTTAAAGTTTTTCACCGTAATCTGTTTTGACTTTATTTTAAATCGTGTTAAGATGTTTTTCTAAGTTTAGTTCATACTAACAAGGTTGAACCAGGAATCCACCATATGCCAAAGGGAAGAACATTCCTTTGTAAAGAACTTAAAATGTCCTATTTCCGGCAGGCCTTCTTTTTCGGGATATACATGTTCGTGGTATTTATTGGGAGATCCATAGGAATTGCAAAGCTGTTCTACAGCCTTACGAGGTGCAAGCATCCGATCATCCCAAAAACTTAAAAATTTTACAGGGGAACAGAGGTTCTTATATCTGCTCTTTGCTTTTGGCTCGACCCCTAATAGTCCGACTTTATTTCTTCCCCACCTGGACCAGTCCAATGCGATGGATCTGTCCAAATTGTGCTTCCCACCATAGGCAATTCCTGGAAGATACCCCATCATATTAACGGCCAACGGGAGGAGGAAATACCAAAAGAATTTGACTTTTAATTTTGAGACCCCTTTCCAGTATTGGTAAGAGGCATTTTGTGAGGCAACCAAGAAGACTGCCTTGATTTTTGAACTTTTTTTAGCTAAGGGAAACACCTGCCCGGCAATACTGTGTCCGAGAAAAAATATGTCCAGAGTGGGAAACCGCTCAAGTGCATACTCGATCACCATGTTTATATCCTTGTATCCCCAGTCGCTAATTTTAGGTTCCTCAGAAACCACATCTCGCTGACCATATAACATGCCGTAGTAGTCAAAAGTTATTACGCTATAAGAAAGTGCAAAGAAGTGTTCTGCTATGGTACGATAGAACCCGCTGCGTACCCCCATTGCAGGCCCAATTATCAAAACACGTTTACTTCTTTCAAAACTCAAAAGTGTGGCTTTAATAGTCCTTCCTTTCTTCATGATTTTTATCTGTTCCATTAGCGTCTTATTTAAGTGCATAACCCGCTATTTGAGCGGTTATTTGAATAAATGGGGTATATAGGTTGAATGATTCCATTTGAACTTTAGAAAAACCTGAATCACGAATGGTTTGGCCGATCTCCTTATGTGTATGGCACCCTTCAAAGAGCCAAAACCAGGGTTTGAATACCAGCTTTTGTATACCTCTGAGTACCGATCCTTTTCCGGCCCCGACGTGTTCCACAAAGAAAAATTTACCTCCAGGTCTTAGGATTCTCTTTATCTCCTTCAATGCCTCTGCTTCATTGACAATGGTACAGAGTGTCAGGGTACTGATAACCGCATCTACACTGTTGCTTTTCACATCCATATTCTCCGCTATATTTCTTTTTATTTCTATTTCTACGGCATATTTAACGGCACTCTTTTTTAGGTTTTTATGCATGTACTCATTGGGCTCGATGGCGGTCAATTTTGTTCCCTTTTTGAAGTATTTCAAATTTGCCCCGGTTCCTGGGCCTATCTCGACCAAAGATTGTGGCAGGTCTTTAAATAAACTTCCTTTACGTTTTTTGTACTTATAATGCATATAGCTATCCAGGCAATTAAAAATCCAGGAATTTAGCCTTCCGCGGATAGGATTGTCTTTTCTAATGTTGTTGACACTCATGGTTCTGCTTTTACTGCCCCAAAAGTAATTTGGTAAAGGACTCCTCTAAATCTGTTATCGGGATTAAAAACTCTTCTAGAGGGATTTTTAAGATTCTTAGCCATAGGAATGGCTAAATTTGCATATATGGATGTTCCAATAACGCAATATGCCAAATCGGGGAAAATCAATCTCGCCTATCAGATCGTTGGAAACGGCGAGGATTATCTCGTGCTTATCCCTGGCTGGGTATCCAACATCGAGGAGGTGTGGAACATTCCGCAATTGGCCGCCTGGTTATGGTATCTGGCCTCATTGAATACATTGGTAATTTTTGATAAAAGAGGCACGGGATTGTCGGATCCTGTCAATGAAAACGACCTGCCGAACACATCCCAGAGAGCAGATGACCTTAGGATAATATTGGCGGACATCGGGGTAAAAAGAGCAAATCTCATCGGACTCTCCGAGGGTGGCCCCCTGGCGGTATATTTGGCTGCAAACTATCCTGATATGGTCAATAAAATGATACTGATCGGGAGCTTTTCAAAATGGATCAAAACAGATGACTACCCTTATGGGTTGACCAGGGAACATCATAATATGACCAAGGCCCACATATTTGAGCATTGGGGAAAACCCGTAGGCCTAAACCTAATGGCCCCTAGTGTAATGGGGGATAGGGAGGCCCAGGATCAGTGGTCGACATTTCTTAGAAAAAGTGCAAGCCCCAATACAGCAAAAATGTTCTATCAAATGAACATGGATATTGATGTCCGAGATCTTCTGGAAAAGGTAGCCGTGCCCACACTGATCATGCATAGAATAGGAGATACTCTAATTGATTGTAATCACAGCAGGTTCATCGAACAAGGGATACCCGGTTCACAATTGCTAATGACCGAGGGAAAGGATCATCTTCCCTGGTTTTCCGTCAGGAACGAGGAACTTACCGCTATCCAGACCTTCCTGAGTGACGGGAAAGCCGTTGCCCATCCCAAGCTTGAAAATTTACAGGTAAAGGACATCTTTGCGCTGTACCGGGTCAGAGCCCACCTTTTAAAAAACTTTGATCAGCAGTTGTCCCTTGAATCGCTGTCCAGGAAATTCGGTATCAACCAATACAAGTTGAAGTCGGGGTTTCGAATGTTGTTCGATAGTCCCGTGATACGTTTTCTATGGGACGTCAGGCTCCAAAATGCCTGTAATTTGTTGGGAAGGCCTGAAGAAACGGTGGCATCCATCGCAGAAAAGGTGGGTTATGGTCATGCCAACAACTTTTCGGCCGCCTTTAAACGAAAGTACGGTCTAAAGCCATTACAATACCGTACAAAAATCTATAACATGTGAAGTTTGATGCCCAATGTTTTAATAAAGTTCACCCTGGAGGTTATATAGCAAACTCAAGGTAATTATATTAGTTTACGGTCCCACAAATTGGCTGTTTTACCAAATCTATTTGGTTAACGGTGAAGTCCAAGTTATGGTTCGTAATAGAAGACGGCCCCCCCCTCTTTTTCTAAAAGCCTTGATTTGAATGTTCAAGCAGATCTTATCCAACGAATCCGTTAACTTTTATTGTATGGAATATAATTTTCCCATTCCCAAGGAGTATAGACATCTTTAATGGCTACTTCCAAAAGTTCCTTAAAGATACTTTCGGCATTATCACTATTAGTCATAATCATAACTCCCTTTCTTGCCTCTGGAAACAGAATGGAATAGTGCTGAAAGCCATTGCCGTGACCTTCCTTAAAGACACCTTTTCCATAAGGTGTATCCAGATAGCCCCAACCTAATCCATAGCTTTGGTTAATGTGGTCGTACTTATGGGTCATGATTTAGGCACCGTCTCCGAATTGGGTAAGTGATTTCAATCTGATTTGGGGACTAAAGAGTTCCTTATATGCCGTTTCTGAAATCAGTTCCTAACTGAGCACGGCTTGTAAAAATTTAGTGTAATCCTTAGCGGTGGTTTCTAAGGTGCTACCACCTCGTGGTTCATTATCGGTGTTCTTATTATATTTCTCGTTGTCCCTGTTATGCCCATAAGAAAAGTCCTTATCAAAACGCGTTTTCCATTCGTATGCTGAATTATGCATTGCCAAAGGTTTGAATATTCTTTCATTCGCATGTTCCTGCAAGCCCTTCCCTGTGAGCTTTTCCAAAACCACCTGCAGATATACAAATCCCTCACCCGAATAGCCGTATTTATTACCGGGCTCTCCATGTACCTTTAGTTTATGGTCCGGTTCGAGCCATCTCCAGTTGGCAAATCCCGTGGTATGTGAAAGGCACATTCTAGCAGTTATTCTGTGGTAGAGGCTGTCTTCTTTCAAAGCGGAAAAATCATCGTGCCAGCGAGTCTGAGGTTCGTATTTGTAGATTTTCTTGGCTAGACAGGATTCGAGTGGGGTATCCAAATGGATTAATCCTTCTTCCACTAAGTCCATTACCAATTCGCTGAACACCGCTTTACTTAAAGAAGCACCATAGATATTGGTGGAATCGGTAAGAGGCAATTTGTTGCGATAATCCTTAAAGCCAAACGTTTTCTGGAATACTGGGGCGTTATCATTAAATACCGTTATGGCCATACCGGGCACTTGGGCATCCGTCATCAATTGGTCGAT
>DATGCB010000294.1:0-2788 GCA_035312365.1 Eudoraea sp.
TTCTCGATGGTTACCGTTTCACATTCGCCGGGGCACCTGGTGCGATTAGCACAGGGATTTTCTTTACAAGGATCTTTAACAGCAATTGGTCCGACCTCCATTTCATCTTTGCTGCAGGCCATTGACAATGCCAGAAAAAGCGCCACCATTAATTTTCCGAATACTTTGTTTAGTGATTTCATAATGAATGTTTTGTGGTTAAACTTGTCTTTTGTTTTGTGTGACTCGCCCGGCAACGGTCTGTAGCCGTCAACCAGGCAAGACCACAAAACTGTTGTCATCTTTCACATGGAGTTTAATGACACCACAAACCTAGGGTGCTGAAAAGGAGGATAAAAAAAAGTTCGGTGGACAAAGGGTGGACGACCTGCCGAGCGGGAGGGGACAAAGAGTGGACAGTCTGGGATCGCCTGTTTTTAAAGGCTTATCACGAGGTCCTGTAAGGTGTCATCCGACGATATGTCGAGTTTTTTACGCAGCCGGTAGCGCGCCTTTTTGATCCCTTCCTGTGAAATGTTTAAAATATTGGCGATTTCCTTCGATGATAGATTCATTTTTAACAAAGCCATTAAACGAAGTTCATTGGAAGTTACGGTAGGGTATGATTGTTTTATTCTTGAATTGAAATTTTTATGTACCTGTTCAAAGTATTTGGAGAAATTTTCCCAATTATTGTCGTCCTGCAGATCAAAATCTATGGTTCTGATGAGCTGTTGATACCCCTTGTTCCCATTTTCTGACTGTTTAAGCTCCTGGGCCTTTGATTTTAGGTTCTCTAAAACTTCATTTTTTTTGGCAAGGTGAAGGGCGTGTGTGGTGAGTTCTTTTTTCTTAAAGGCGAGTTCAGCATCTACTTTTTCCCTTTCTATTTTGTTGCGCTTCATTTTTTGCCCGGCACTATAGAACCCCAAAAGGGCCAATACAAGGCCTCCTGCCAGTAAGATCTTTTGAAGGCTGCTTATTTCAGCTTTCTGCTCCAATAGGGCAATTTCATTTTCCTGCAACGCTATTTGTTGTTCTTTTCTCTCCGTATCGTAAATGGTACGTAGTTCCTCTATTTGGTTTGTTTTCTCAGAATTAAAAACACTGTCATTCAGTACTTTAAATTCCTTATAATCCTGTAATGCCAGGTCGAATTCCCTGTTCATTTCCCTGGCTTCAGACCGGCCCTTATAGACCTTCGCGCCATTGCCAGTGGGTCTTTTTGATTCCAATAACCTTACGGCCTCATTAAAGTATGGCAAGCCTTCGTTTGGCTTATTGATGGAATTGTATGCCTCCCCGACGGCGGCGAGAGACTCGAATAGTTCATCGGGGCGATTGGCGGTCCTAAGCATGTTGACTGATTCCTTAAGATTGGCGATTCCTTCAGCCGAACGATTTAGGCCCATGAGTGCCCTCCCCAGGTTTTTGACAATAATACCCTCCATTTCGGTCATTTTTAGTTCCCGGCTCAGATCAAGGCCTGCATTCAGGTAGCGTAGCGAGTTTTCAAATTCCTTCAGTTCAATATGCATTTGCCCGATACCATTCAGGGTCGTCATTTGAAAAACCTTATCATTGTGCCTTTCGTAAATCTCAAGGGCTTCTTTAGCATAGACAATACCCTTATCGTAGTTTTCAAAGATCATTTCCAGCGCAGTCATGGCGAATAGGGCATCTGCCTTCCACAGTGGTTGTTCTATCTTTTCGTATATGGCCAGGGCGGCCAGGAGATGATCGTAGGCTATTTTGTAACTCCCCTTCTTTTCATAGGACCGGGCCATTGCCAGATGTGTACCTGCAATGCCGGCGGAATCGCCGGCCGCAATGCGATCCTCTAAATTGGCAGCATTAAGTTCAATGGCCTCATCATAATTGCCTTCATACTTTTCCTGACTTGCAAGGGCATCCCTGGTGTTGAATTGCCCTTTGCTATTCTCCAACTTGCCATATAGCTCCAGTGCCTTGCGATAATATATTTTGGCGGAATCACCCTGACCCATAGCCATGTTGTAGGTTCCCATAGTATAATAGCCATCGGCTATTCCCTTATCATAATTTAGTTTACGCGCAAGCTTTAGGCGCGCATTTGCGTATTTACCGGACTGGTCCACATCACTATATTGCGTTGCATAATACAAATCGCCAAGGATGCCCACCTTCAGGGTATCCTCCGGAAGTTCATTGTGAACTTTTAAAAGGCTGTCCAATTTTTTGTTTTCCTGGGAATGGAGGGGGGAAGGACTTAGCAGGAGGAAAGACGCAAGGGAAAGAATATATTTCATAGTTGCCGGCTTTTAAGCGTAAATTACGTTTTTTTGGTTAAATCAGCCCGGATAAAAACGGTACATATCGTTGTATGCCAACCGTATTTTCGCTCCCTGTTTGCTTCTGGTATTTTGGAACATTCCCTTCCATCAGGGAGGTTATTTTTTGAAATGTCGGGGAGTAGGGCAGTATTGGTTTCTGAGGCTTCCGGAAAACGCAAAATTGATAAATATTTATTTTGAATTGGTTAAAAATACAATTTGTAGGAATTGAGATAAAGTATTTATTACCAGGATTATAATATATTTTAAATTACCTAAAAGTTTAATTAAATATATTTTTCCGAAATTTGGCTTTATATCCCTTAAAAGCGTGCCTAATTTATGATTATCACCCCAATTTTGCCATCAAATAATTTCTCTGCACCTCCCTATTTTTTCCCTGGGGTATGCTGAATTTCTGAGCGGAATTTAAGGCATTGTGGATCTGTGTTTCAGGGGGCCGCCCTTTTGAGGGCATGCTCATGTTTATAACTCTT
>DATGCB010000295.1:0-6407 GCA_035312365.1 Eudoraea sp.
AAGTCCACCATCGGCATTTAAATAATGTATCAGGTCTAAAACACCTTTGGTGGTAGTGGATTCATTGCCGTGCATCTGGGACCACATCAGGACTTTGGTCTTCCCTCTCCCAAGGTTAACAGCGAATATGGGTCGCTCCTCAACCGAGAAGCCGGGGATATCAACATCACAGTTGATTCCGGGTCCTTCAAGGAAAGCGTTGATATCTGAGTTGGTGACATAACGCCCGGACACAGATTTCACCTTAATGGCCCGATACTGTTCCTCTGATGGTAACACCATATACATTCCTTTGCTGAAACAAAAATACTTCCAATTTAAATTACAATTGTGACAAAATAAGTTACATTTGTAAACAAAAATCGCAAGGCGTTCCCGCTGTTTTGAGTACAATTGTAAACAGTTTTAGTAACCGTGAGCTATATTTTTTGTATAATAGATTAATATAATGTATATCAATATATTATAGTGTTTTATATGTATTAAAAGTTAAATAATTTTTATTTCGATCATTGGTATTTTCGATGTTTTAGCGTCCGATTGATGTAAAAAAATTAACAATGGTAAACACTGAAGATTTTATAAAGCGACTCGAGCGTATTTTAGAGTTTTACGGCCTGTCCGCTTCGGCTTTTGCCGATAAGATTCAGGTGCAACGTTCGAGCATTTCCCATTTACTTACCGGCAGAAATAAACCTAGTTTGGAATTTGTGCTCAAGGTGGTTAAGACCTTTCCCGAAGTAAATCTGTACTGGCTTCTTAACGGGAAGGGAAACTTCCCTGCAAAGGCGGCTGTCTCCCCTGCCTTCCCGGAAAGTGTTCCAATCCAGGCCGAAAGGTCATCGATACCGGAATCAAAGACGATACAAAAGATCATTATTTTTTACGAAGATGGAAGTTTTAAGACTTTTGATAAGAATCTTGATTCGATCTGATTTTATTTTGGTTTAGATCATATGGTTGCTGGGAAATAATGACAGGATTTGCTATTTTCGCCCATGCATGTCCGGGCAGGTTATATTATCTTACTACTCCTCACCCTAAATTCCTGTTATCAGCCGGAAAGGGACTGTCAAAGCTTTAAGGAAGGTACTTTTACCTTCACTTCTATATTTGGTGGTGAAGAAAAGACCACCACATTTGTGCGCAGGGGAACTATCGAGATCGATTATTTTGAAGGACGCCGGGATACCTCTTCGGTGCGCTGGATCAACGACTGTGAATACGTGGTGAAAAAACTGCATCCGGTTAATAAGGCTGAGGAACGTGCGGTGCATATGAAAATATTGTCCACAACCGATAAATCGTATACATTTGAATACAGCATTGTCGGGGACAGCAGAAAGTTAAAAGGAACCGCTACCCGGGCTTCTTCTTCCAAGAACAATAAGGTAGATTAACATAAAGAAACATGTTTGACATTTTAGCAAGTCCCGATGCCTGGGTAGCTTTGTTGACCCTGACGTTCCTTGAAATAGTTTTGGGAATTGACAACATCATCTTTATTTCCATTGCGGCCGGGAAACTGGAGAAAAACCAGCGAAAAAAGGCGACCAATCTCGGTTTGGTACTGGCTATGGGCATGAGGATCATATTACTTTTTGGAATTACCTGGCTCACCTCCATGAAGAAACCGTTTTTAGTTTTAGATGAATCCTGGATCACCGGCGGCATAAGCTGGCAGGCCCTGATCCTCTTTGGTGGCGGGCTTTTCCTGCTGTATAAAAGCACCCGGGAGATCCATGAAAAAATAGAAGATAAAGGACATGACGAGCGCGAAGTAACCAAAGCCCGGTCTACCTCCCTGACCAGTGCAATCCTGCAGATCACCGTCATCAACATCGTTTTTTCTTTCGATTCCATCCTCACGGCCATCGGGATGACCAACGGGATCTCCCCCGATCCAGATGATGCGCTGGTGCTCATGATCATTGCCGTGGTGGTCTCCGTACTCATCATGATGCTGTTTGCGAATCCCGTGGGGGACTTTGTTAACAGGCACCCCTCGATCCAGGTATTGGGACTTTCCTTCCTTATCCTGATCGGTTTTATGCTGATCGCCGAAGCCGCACATATTTCCCACCTGATCGTCTTTGGCAATGAAGTGGGAACAATCCCGAAAGGATACCTCTATTTTGCCATAGCCTTTTCCCTAATGGTGGAATTCTTTGATATGCGCATGAAAAAGAACAAGGGGCTCCTGGAGGAACATAACGACAAAGAGTAAGCAACGAAAGATCGGGTAGTGTTTTGGTGAACCTATTCAGCCACGCAGGTAAAAAAGTGCTGGAACAGTATTTTAATTCGGCCGGCTAAAGGCTAAATCAGGATTCAGCCTTTTTTGTTGCTCAAACTGCTGCTGTTGCTGGCGTACCGTCAAGGTACTTCCATCATGACTCCAGCCGGGAGGCCCAAAAATATACAGTAGTTTATGGGAAAGTTTTTTAGACTTCTTTACATCGTGCCAAATATCCTTAAACTCGTGCGTAAGGATGACCACGGGATTATGTGAGTTTGGCGCATGGATGACACCGTATTTTACGTCGATATCGTCATCCAGCTCCTTCCACGTCCCGAAGAGTTTATCAAAGATATTCAGGAATCCCCCATGGTTCTTATCCAGATATTCCACATTCTGAGCGTGGTGCACCTGATGCATGGTATGCGTGTTGAAGATCTTTTCAATGAAACCCATTTTTGGAATATACACAGAATGCAATTGAAATTGCCACAACGCCTCTATACCTAGGCAAACAATGACCATTTCCGGTGGAAAGCCAATGGCGGGCATCCACATATAAAACAAAGGCTTGTACAAAATGGTAAACCATCCGTTCCTGACGGCAGTGCCTAAATTAAAATTATCCGAGGAATGATGCACAATATGGGCAGCCCATAAAATCCGAACCTCATGATTGGCCCTGTGAAACCAATAGTAGGTAAAATCATCGGCTAACTGACACAATAACCAAATATACCAGGCGTAGCCAAAGGAGGCATACCCCAAAAGATTTGTTCTTGATCCATCAAGGTTTAACGGGTTACATATATCATAGACATACTCAAAGAGTACAATGGCAAAGACAATCTTGAACAAAGGGCCGATAAGGGCCGATCCTACCCCCATAAATCCACTGGCGAACAGATCCTTCCAATGGTAAAGATGATCATCGCCGTGTGTCTTGCTATACGTTAGTTCCAGTAAAATAAAGGCTATAAAACAGGGCACTCCATATACCAGGGGGTTTGTGAAATCCATAAATTTCTTTGTCAGCTTGCAAATATAAGGATATATGTTAAGGATGTTCGGATCCTATACACAAGGCAATTAATATAACTTAAATTAAAGTAGGAACGCATTTTTAATCTTTCAAATTGCGCAACAGTGCATTTTGTTCTTTCATCAATGCCTCCAGATTGGACAACAACTCGATATTTTTGGGGGTAACCTCCTCCACGTCCCTTGGGTCTTCCGCTTTGGCCCTGATCCGGTTTATGAATTTGATCACTACAAAAATTGTCAGTGCAATAATGGTAAAATCGATGAGGGCTTCAATCAAGGCCCCGTAACCCAGGGCAACTTCTTCAACGCCTTGGGAGGCCTCCCGGAGCACATATTTCTGATTCCCGAAATTTACGTTTGCGGTCAGCATGGATAACGGGGGCATGACCATCTTTTTCACCAGTGTATTAACCACATTGTTGAAAGCCGTTCCTATGATGATCCCCACGGCCATGTCGATCATGTTGCCCTTAATGGCAAAATTCCTGAATTCCTGAATAAACTGCTTCATACGTAAGGCAAATTAAAAAAGTGTTGTCTGTCCGTCCTTGTCAGCATCCCCTTTTCTTCCAGGGGATTTATCTTCCTTTTTCGAGGCGGGACCGGGTTTTGGGGTGCCCTTTTCGGGTGGGTCAACCATTACATCCTCTTCGTCAACCACCTCCATATCCAAAGGGTTATTTACCTCAACTTTTTTATAGGGTAATGGTGGTAATGCATTAATTTCTAAAACTTTATCTTTGGTCAGTTGATTACCCATTGCGGTAATCCCCTTGACTGCAATAAAATCTTCCAGGCTTAGTTCCCAATTCTCCTGACGTTCCTGTCCACGCTTTTTGGTAAACATGATCTCAGCCACCGGGCGGTAGTCCGTAAATATTTTTTCCAGGTAGGATTTGGGATGGTCCGTCAGAATGTTTTCCTCCTTCTCCGGATTTTCAAGTAAGAATCGCTTCACGTAGAACAGTTCTTTCTCACCTTCCCAATAGATGGCGGAAAGCGGTTTTTTCGGATCCCATTTTTCAAGGACGATCATCTCGTCCTCAAATCGCATGGTCAGTTCCGGGATTACAGTCTTTACAAGTCCGTTCTGGTGAACGATCAACAACCTGTCTTCACTTGTAAATTCTCCCAGGAATTCACCTCTTTCATCCGTGTTCAGTCGTAATACGGTATCATCGAACCAAAGCTTGCGGGGTTTTAAAGTGGATATCCCTTTTTCTTTGAGTTCCACCCGTTTCACCGCATACTTAGTGACAATGTTTCCCTTGGCACCCCTGCCTTTGATCAGCACATCGGCAAAGTCCTGGTCCCACTTCAATTTTTTAATATTACCTTTTTGCCGCAGATGGATAGTTACAACCTCGGCCTCCCCATTTGGGTTTGCTGAAAAGTAAAGCACCTCAGTATTTGCCTTGCCACTGGTAAGGTCGTACATTTTGTCTCTTGTAACTCCCGATACATTAAATCGTTTGATGTAACTGGCCCCCCCGCGTCCATCCTTGTAGATCATATTATAAATGGTGCGCCTGTCTTTCTTTTTAAAAACCGCCACGTGAATAATGTTTTTATCCACAAAGGTCTTTGCATCAACCTTTGTGATCATCATTTGGCCCTTTTTTGTAAATACGATAATGTCGTCGATATCACTGCAGTCAGTGACATATTCATCGCGCTTCAGGGAGGTGCCCAGAAAGCCCTCATCCCGGTTGACGTACAGCCTGGTATTGCGAATAACCACCTTGGTAGCCTCAATATCATCAAAAATGCGAATTTCAGATTTGCGCTCCCTCCCTTTACCGTATTTACTCTTTAATTGTTTAAAATAATCTATGGCAAAGTCAATCAGGTGGGCCAGGTGGTGTCTTGTTTCTTCTATGCGGGCATCCAGGGTTTCAATATGCTGCTGAGCTTTGTCCAGGTCGAATTTGGAAATTCTCTTTATCCTGATCTCCGTGAGACGCACTATATCGTCGTTGGTTACCGGCCGCTTTAATTGCTTTACATGTGGCTTTAATCCCTTGTCAATGGCACCTATAACGCCTTCCCAGGTCACTTCTTCTTCAATGTCCCTGTAAATGCGGTTTTCAATAAAAATCCTTTCGAGGGATGCAAAATGCCATTGTTCTTCCAGTTCTGCCAGCTGAATTTCCAATTCGGCTTTGAGCAATTCCACTGTATTGTCCGTTGAGCGCTGCAACATTTCTCTGACCCCGATAAACAACGGTTTATTGTCCTCAATAATGCACCCTAACGGGGATATGGAAGATTCACAGGAAGTAAACGCGTACAGGGCATCAATGGTCTTGTCCGGCGAAATTCCGGGGGGTAAATGCACCAAAATCTCCACCTCTGCCGCCGTATTGTCTTCAATTCTTTTGATCTTGATCTTGCCCTTGTCGTTGGCCTTTAGAATGGAGTCTATAAGTGATGAAGTATTGGTGCCATAGGGGATCTCACTGATCACAAGGGTGCTCTTTGTCTGTTGTGAAATTTTGGCCCGCACCCGGACTTTGCCCCCCCGCAGGCCATCATTGTAATTTGTCACGTCAATAATACCCGCAGTGGGAAAATCCGGGAAAATTTTAAAACGCTGCCCTTTCAGGTGTTTTATGGACGCACTTATAATTTCATTGAAATTATGGGGCAGTATTTTAGTGGAAAGTCCAACTGCTATGCCTTCTGCCCCCTGAGCCAAAAGCAACGGGAACTTCACTGGTAAATTTACCGGTTCCTTTTTACGTCCGTCATAGGATAACTGCCATTCCGTAATCTTTGGGCTGAATACCACATCCAGGGCGAATTTGGACAGCCGGGCTTCAATATACCTGGGCGCGGCAGCGCCGTCGCCAGTTAAAATATTCCCCCAGTTCCCCTGGGTATCAATAAGCAGCTCTTTCTGCCCAATCTGAACCATGGCATCACCAATGCTCGCATCACCATGGGGGTGGTATTGCATGGTGTGCCCCACTACGTTGGCCACCTTGTTGTAACGCCCGTCGTCTAATTCCTTCAGGGCATGCATTATTCTTCGCTGAACCGGCTTAAAGCCATCTTCAATAGCCGGCACCGCACGTTCCAGAATAACATAAGAAGCATAGTCAAGAAACCAATCTTTGTACAT
>DATGCB010000296.1:0-13950 GCA_035312365.1 Eudoraea sp.
ACGGACACAATTTGTGACCGAGTTGGAAGTTGAGCACGTTGAGGAGATATTTGTGGAACAGGCATTTGTCAACTACAATGTGGCCGACAACGTCAACCTGAGGGGTGGACTTATGTTGGTGCCCATGGGGATCGTCAATGAATTTCATGAACCCACCACCTTCAACGGCACCGAACGCCCGCAGATGGACAATGTTATTGTTCCAACCACATGGCGTGAAATTGGTGTGGGTGTTGCAGGCAGGTTCAACAACCTGTCATTAGGTTACCAGGCGTATATATTTAATGGATTTAAGTCCACACAGGCAGATGGTGAAGGAGGGGTTTCCGGTTTTTTACAGGGATCCAGCGGCCTCCGGGGGGGAAGGCAAAAGGCGATCCAATCTACCATTGACAGTCCTACCTTTTCCACGAAATTGGACTATTATGGCGTTTCCGGACTTCGACTGGGTTTTTCCACTTATTTTGGCAAGACCCAGGCCGAGGATGACGTTGAACAGTTTGATGGCGCTAACGTCGGAATTTCCATGCTGGGATTAGACGCAAGGTACGCTTATGAACGGTTTACTGCCAGGGGGCAGTTGATCTACGCCTCCCTTTCAGACACAGAAGCCTACAATGCCCTAACCGGAAGAGATCTGGGCAGTGCCCTACTGGGATGGTACATAGAAGGCGCTTTCAATCTGCTTCCCATAACCAATAAGCAGAAGTTATTCGCTTTTGCCCGTTATGAAAAATACGATACGCATGCGGGTACTACCGGAGGCCTGGCAGTAAATGAAGCCTATGACAGGACCGATGTAACCACCGGTCTTACCTACCATATTGCTCCGGGAGTGGTCGTGAAGGGTGATTACCAATTCAGGAGCAATGCCCTGGACGGGGATACGGTTAAAGACCAGTTGAATTTTGGTATTGGAGTGTGGTTTTAACATCCCCCTCTCATATTTTGGCTGCCTTAGATGTGAAGGAAAGGTTTTAATATTCAAAATGATAACGAGCAGAAAAAACCCAATTTTCCTTATTAAGATTAAATCTAAATTAATACATTTGTCCTATGAAGCATAGTACAAAACTAACCATTACAGCCCTGGTTCTTGGTTTCCTGTTTTTCGGATTCGGACTACCGGAGAAGATCCGCAAGAAAGTAGATAAAGAGGTCGAAAAAGTATTTGAAACGACCAGTTATGCAATGGAGCCCATCCTGGTACCCGGGAACCTGAATACAAAACTACCCGTTGAGATTACCAGCGAAAATTTTTACCGGCTCTCAGAAAGCAATAACATCCTGGGGTATGCTTTTGTAGATAAGGCACCCAGCAAAACGGCAAAGTTTGATTACCTCGTTATTTTTGATACGGACCTCAGGGTGATCCACTCCAAAGTCCTGGTGTACCGGGAGGAATATGGAGGTGAGATTGGCAGCAAAAGGTGGTTGAAACAATTTTTAGGCAAAACAGGCGGCGACAGGGTGGATTACGAAACCAACATCGATGCCATTTCCGGTGCAACAATTTCTGTACGGTCCATGACCCGTTCCATGGACAGACTTTTACAGACTGTTGGTATCCTTCAGGAAAACAACATACTCTGATGGAATATAATGGCCTGTTGCAGACCTTTCCCAGGGGAATCAAACTTTTTATCGGAACATTTGTCATGGTCCTTTCCGTTGGTTTTTATACCGGCCTTTTGTTCGTGAACCAGACAGGGACTTCGGTTCCTGACGGTATTGAAGAAAATTATGTGGGCAACGAGGAAAATGAAGATGCGGTGGTGATGAAATTTAAAAAGAGTGAACACGAAATGCTGACGATCGTGCACACACATATCTTGTCCATGTCGTTTATCTTTTTTCTGTTAGGCATCCTTGTTTGGCTAACCAGACTTCCCAAAAAATTGAAATTGTTCCTGACAATAGAACCATTTTTGTCGGTGCTCCTCACCTTTGGGGGTATATATCTGGTTTGGACAGGAGTGAGCTGGATGACCTATGTTGTCCTGTTTTCAGGCGTCCTGATGTCTGCTACTTTTGTGGTTTCGTCCCTGATTGTGCTTTATCAGCTGTCTGTAAAGAAAACAATCCTTAAAGCACCCTGACTTTGTGTCCAACTTGGGTTAAAAAGTAGTATATTTGCACGCAATTAATCCTTAATTGCCATGGAAGCCCACCTTAACAAAATTCTTGGAGAAGGTCTCACCTATGATGACGTCCTCCTTGTCCCGGCCTATTCCGAAGTTCTTCCCAGAGAGGTCAATATTCAGACAAAATTTACAAGGAATATAACCATTAATATCCCTATTGTATCAGCTGCCATGGATACGGTTACCGAATCCCAAATGGCAATCGCCATGGCTCAGGAAGGGGGCATTGGCGTCTTGCACAAAAATATGACTATAGAACAACAGGCGGCTAAGGTACGCAAGGTGAAACGGGCTGAAAGCGGTATGATCCTGGATCCTGTTACCCTGCCCCTGGATTCATATGTTCGGGATGCCAAAGCAAGTATGAAGGAGTTCAGTATTGGGGGCATTCCCATTGTGGATGATGGTGGAAAATTATTGGGGATCGTTACAAACAGGGACCTGCGCTTCGAGAAAAATAATCAGCGGCCCATCGCGGAAGTGATGACCTCAAAAAATCTGGTTACTGTAAGTAAGGGTACTTCCCTGAGCGAGGCAGAGGACATATTACAGGTAAATAAGATTGAAAAACTTCCTGTTGTGGATAAAAAGAATGTCCTGGTAGGCCTCATTACGTTTCGTGATATTACCAAACTCACCCAAAAACCCATTGCCAACAAGGATCAATACGGCAGACTTCGGGTGGCAGCCGCTGTTGGTGTTACGCCGGATGCAGTAGAACGCGTAGGAGCCCTGGTAAAAGCAGGGGTGGATGCTGTGGTGATCGATACGGCTCATGGACATACAAGGGGGGTGGTCACCATGCTAAAAAAGGTGAAGGAGGAGTTTCCCGGGATCGACGTGGTTGTTGGCAATATCGCCACTGGCGATGCCGCCCGATACCTCGTTGATGCAGGGGCTGATGCCCTCAAAGTGGGCATTGGACCAGGCTCAATTTGTACCACGCGGGTGGTAGCCGGGGTGGGGTTTCCTCAGTTTTCTGCAGTACTCGAAGTGGCATCGGCTATCAAGGGAAGTGGGGTGCCGGTGATTGCAGACGGGGGCATCAGGTATACCGGAGATATCCCTAAAGCGATCGCTGCCGGTGCAGATACGGTCATGTTAGGTTCAATGCTGGCCGGGACGAAGGAATCCCCGGGGGAAACCATCATCTATGAAGGGAGGAAATTTAAATCCTATCGGGGAATGGGTTCCGTGGAGGCAATGAAGGAGGGAAGCAAAGACCGGTATTTTCAGGATGTCGAAGACGATATTAAGAAACTGGTCCCGGAAGGGATCGTGGGCCGCGTACCCTACAAGGGCGAATTATACGAGAGCATTCACCAATTCGTAGGAGGACTTCGCGCCGGGATGGGGTATTGCGGGGCAGGTGATATATCCTCTTTAAAAGAAAGCGGCCGGTTTGTAAAGATCACCTCCAGCGGTATTAATGAAAGCCATCCCCATAACGTTACTATCACCAAGGAGTCCCCTAACTACAGCCGTTAACCATCGGGGTATTTCAGCGGAACATTTCCATACGTTGGGTCTGATGGCATGGAGGTATTGATGTTGTTTTCACTTCAGGACAATACTGCCTCCGGTACGCAGAGGTCTTACCTGAAAACCTATTTCCGGAACATTTCATTGCGCCCGATTTTTTCTATCTTTATGAGCTGCGGTGCCATGACCTAACCTGTGATTACCGGCCGTCAATGATGCATACTGTAAGATGATTTGCAAAAATAAATGGGTGGTAAACCGCTAAATCAATGCACTATGTGGGATGAAAAATTAAAAATTTATGACACTTTGGTAGCCAAATGCCCGCGGTTCGGGAGAAAAGGGAAAACCATGCCCTATACCTCTGCCAACGGATCTATGTTTTCCCTCTTGAATAAAACGGGAGAAATCGGAATCCGATTTTCCAAGGAAGTGCAGAAAAAGTATATGGAAGCCTTTGGGTCCACCCACTGCACTTCCTATGGTGCCGTGATGAAAGCGTATGTGCTGGTCCCGGACCGGATGCTTGAAGACCTTGACAATTTGGCGGGCTACCTGGATGAAAGTTACGATTACGTAATGTCCCTGGAACCAAAATAAGTCCTCTTGAACACTTCGGATCGATTGGGCAGGGATCTTCAAATTTGATAGAATTTGTGTGAATTAACAGCGAGGAAACATGGCGAATTATATAACTACCTTTTTTTTGTTCCTTACGATCTCCGGGATGACCTGGGCTCAGGAAGCACCATTAAAACTGGGGGTGGCGGGCCTCACCCATACGCATGTACATTGGATTCTTGGCCGGGAAGACAGGGGAGATATTGATCTTGTGGGGATCGTTGAACCCAATCGTGAATTGGCACTTCGTTACTCAAGGCAACACGGCTTTCCGATGAGTATGGTATACGGGTCCCTGGAGGAAATGATTGCTGCCACTTCGCCGGAGGCCGTGGCGGCCTTCGGAACCATATATGATCATCTGGGGGTGGTTGCCGTTTGTGCACCCAGGGGGATTCACGTGATGGTGGAGAAACCCCTGGCCGTAAGCCTTGATCATGCGAAACAAATGAAAACCCTCGCCAAAAAACATCAGATCCACCTGCTTACCAATTATGAAACCAGCTGGTACCCTACCAATGTTAAAGCCCGTGAATTGTTAAAAGAAGGCAGGATAGGCAAGCTGCGAAAAGTAGTGATCAGAGATGGTCACAAAGGCCCGAAAAGAATTGGAATCAATCGTGAATTTTTAGACTGGCTTACGGATCCTTTACTCAACGGGGGAGGGGCGATCATGGATTTTGGATGCTATGGTGCCAACCTGATGACCTGGTTGCAGGACGGTCAGAAGCCGTTATCGGTGACCGCGGTCACCCAACAACTACAACCTGAAAATAACCCGGAGGTAGATGACGATGCAACATTGATATTGACTTATGGAAATTCGAATGCCACCATCCAGGCCTCATGGAACTGGCCAATTGGCATAAAAGACATGGCAATTTACGGGGAAGACGGTGTTGTTTATGCGGACAACCAAAACACCTTAAGAATTCGCCTTTCGGAGGGGTATGATCATTTTCAGGAGACAAGTTTCGAACTCACTAAAAGGGAAGCACCCTATGATGACCCGTTTTCGGTACTGGCGGCGATTGTAAGGAATAAACTGGCACTCCATCCGTATGATCCCTATTCGCTCGAAAACAATATGATAGTCATGGAGATCCTTGAAGCGGCCCGAGAAAGTGCGGACACAAAGAGGACCATTTTAGTTCCCCAGTGAAGGGCCATTGCCCCCAAACCGCCTTTATTTTACCTGGCCACTGTAAGTTTTCCAGTCTTTTTCCTTGTAAATATCATCCCCGAAATACCGGGCAATATTTAAAAATGGCTGCGGTTTCTGATATCCGGGTACCGGAGAAAGCATGTTGTGGCCTTCATCCAAAAACACCACGGTAGGGTAGCTTAGCTTTCCCTGTAAAAGGGCGGCAGCAAGTTCATGATATCCTCTTCTGCCCGAAGGAACGAATTTATAGACCTTCCCCTTAAACTCAATGGGATCCTTGCCTTCTCCGTCCAATTTAACCATATAAAAGTTTTCCGACATGTATTTCGCTACTTCGGAATTCTGAAAAGTGTCCTTATCCATTTTTTTACACCAGCCACACCAATCCGTATAGACGTCGACAAATATTTTTTTGGGATTTTTATCCGTTTTCGCTAAGGCGGCGGCTTCATCCCAACTAAGCCACCGGACCTCCTGGGCATTTGTGGTATATGCCAAAAGGCTAAGGAATAGCAGCACGATACATTTCGACATGTTTGGGGCAATGGTTTTCATTGTATTTTTTTACGTGATTAGTCCAAAGACTATACCAAAACTAACGAAAATTTGAATAGAATATTTGATTAGCGGGCGAGTTGGACAAAAACAGCGATTACAGACAATAAAATGCAAAGTGGTGTGAAGAACCGCGTATCTTTCAGGGCAAAGGGAGTATGATTTACTTTTTTAAAAAACCCGACGTACTTAAAATCCCCGATGACACGCGCTAAAAATATCAGCGCGATACCCCAACCTGTATAGTTTAACAGCCATTCGGGCCCTTGTATACCCTCCAAAACCAGGTTTAGATAATAGCCGGAAAAGAAGAAAAGAGCAAGTCCTGTAAACGCGGTACCGGCTTTTGTGGGATTTAATACCCTTATGCCGTTATCACGGGTTGGCAGCGCTTCGGAAAATCCCCATTTCCCACCAAAAAGCCAATAAAAATGGAGTGAAGCGAGGAATGCCAATCCGAGACCTTCAACAATGGCCAAAGCTGCTAACATGACCGGAACCCATTTGAACAATCCATATTACTTTGCCACAAGGTTCACTTTTTTTGGACTGAAAAGCTCTTTGGCATCAATTTGGTTTTTGATAAGGTCATCAAAAGTTTCCCGTTCCCTGATCAGGACGGCTTTCCCTTTATGCCATAAGACTTCGGGTGGACGAAACCTGGAATTATAATTGCTGGACATGGTAAAGCAATATGCGCCCGCATTGTAAAAACACAGGATATCACCTTCGCTGATCTCGTTGATTCTACGGTTGTTTGCAAATGTGTCCGTTTCACAAATATATCCAACCACAGAATAGTAGCGTTCCCGCCCCTCTGGATTGGAGATGTTTACGATCTTGTGGTTGGCTCCGTACAACATCGGCCTGATAAGGTGATTGAAACCCGAATCCACGCTGGCAAATACCGTGGAAGTCGTTTGTTTCACCACATTCACCCCCGCCAGAAAGTAGCCGGCCTCGCTGACTAAAAATTTACCGGGCTCAAACGCCAGTGTAAGTTCTTTTCCATATTCTCTGCAGAATTCGTTAAAGCGGCCGCTGAGTTTTTGACCCAGTTCTTCGATATTCGTTTGGATGTCTCCTTCCTTATAAGGCACTTTAAAACCACTTCCAAAGTCAATAAATTCGAGATCTCTAAAATTTTTAGCTGTTTCAAAGAGAATTTCCGACGCATAAATAAATACATCGATATCCAGGATATCACTCCCCGTATGCATATGGATACCATTGATATTCATTTTGGTCAGGTCCACAATACGCAGTAAATGTGGTATCTGGTGAATACTGATTCCAAATTTGGAATCAATGTGCCCTACCGATATTTTGGAATTGCCACCGGCCATGACATGCGGATTTATTCGAATGCACACAGGTATATCCGGATGCTTGCTTCCAAATTGTTCCAAAATGGATAGGTTGTCAATATTGATGCGAACTCCCAGTGCCGAGGCTTCTTCAATTTCTTCCAGGGACACCCCGTTAGGGGTAAAAATGATATCCTCAGGCTTAAAGCCTGCAAGCAAACCAAGTTGTACTTCCTGTATGGAGACCGTATCCAAACCACTGCCCAAACTGTTCATCAGCCTTAGGATGGTGAGATTGGAAAGTGCCTTGGCAGCGTAATTCAATTTCAGCTTTTTTACACTGCTAAACGCACTGGTGAGCCTGTTAAACTGGGAAATGATTTTACCTGAATCATAAACGTAAACGGGGTCACCAAACTTTTTGGCAATATTCAATAAATCGGTAGGCTTCATATCCAATGTCTTTGGTACAAAGCTAGGGCACTGGAACTTTATGCACAAGAAAATGTCAGAGTTTTTAATAAATACAACAATAAGTTATATTTGTAACAATCTATTTCGTGATTCTGTTTGTCTCCGTCTTTCCGGCTTCGTATTTTTAAGGAAAATTATCCTATGAAATTACCCATGTTCCCATTGCAATCCGTATTTTTTCCAGGTGAAAAAGTACCCCTGCATATTTTTGAGGAACGATACAAGCAGCTTATCAATGATTGCAGGTCGGAAGCCATAACTTTTGGGATCCCTGTCTATATTCACGACAGCATTACCTATGGGACGGAAGTACAGTTGATGGAGGTCGTCACAACCTATGAAAGTGGTGCTATGGATGTGGTTTGCGTGGCGAGGCAGGTCTTTAAGGTCCTTACTTTTGACAATGAAATGGAGGGCAAGAGCTATGCAGGAGGGATCGTACAATTTTTAGACAATGTGAACGACGGGGATAAAAAAATCAAACAGGAAGTGCTGTCAAAGATCGAAAACCTGTATAACCTCATGGATGTGCCATTCTCACCCATGTCTGCAGATCTGTTTAATAGTTATACCCTTGCTCATAAAATGGGACTTTCTTTTGAGCAGGAATATGAACTTTTACAATTATCCCGTGAGAGTGAGCGCCTCAGTTATATCAAAGCGCACCTGTCCGATACCATACAAGTGCTAAAGGAAGTAAACAGGACGAAGGAGTTGATCGACATGAACGGACATTTTAGAAATTTTGACCCTTTAGATTTCAAGGATTTTAAACAGAAATAGGTCACCGAAATAAAAATTCCGAGACAACTCCGGCCTCTACTGAAATTAGCAGTTGCCTATTTTTGACATTCCGGAAGCACTTTTCTGATTTGATTAGGGTAAATGGCACGTGTTTCCTATTTTTACAACCAAACCAAACAAAGCATCACATATGAATCTTCACGAATATCAGGGAAAGGAAATTTTAGCAAGTTTTGGGGTTCGCGTGCAGCGTGGTCTGGTGGCGCATAATCCCAAGGAGGCGGTAGAGGCAGCCAAGCAGCTAACCATAGAAACCGGGACGGGATGGCATGTAATAAAAGCACAGGTACATGCCGGCGGCCGCGGTAAAGGAGGGGGTGTGAAACTTGCTAAAAATCTTAAGGAAGTAGAAGATATTGCAGGGGCAATCATCGGGATGCAGCTGGTGACCCCTCAAACATCGGCACAGGGTAAAAAAGTTCATCAGGTGCTCATAGCTGAAGATGTGTACTACCCCGGGGATAGTGAGACCAGGGAATTTTATATGTCAGTTCTCCTCAACAGGGCAACAGGGCGAAACATGATCATGTATTCCACCGAAGGCGGAATGGATATTGAAAAGGTAGCTGAAGATACGCCCCATTTGATTTTTACAGAGGCAATTGATCCGGCCACCGGGTTGTTGCCTTTCCAGGCGAGGAAGGTTGCCTTTAACCTGGGGCTATCCGGAACTGCCTTCAAGGAAATGACGAAATTTGTTTCCTCCCTATATAAGGCATATGTTGAGAGTGATGCCAGCCTTTTTGAGATCAACCCGGTGCTTAAGACCTCGGATGATAAAATAATGGCGGTAGATGCCAAAGTGTCGATCGACGACAATGCACTCTTCCGAAGGAAGCAATATGCCGAAATGCGCGATTTACGTGAAGAGAACCCAATTGAAGTCGAAGCAAGGGCCGTGGGCCTCAATTATGTTGACCTGGATGGGAATGTGGGCTGTATGGTGAATGGGGCCGGTTTGGCGATGGCTACCATGGATCTGATCAAAATGGCGGGAGGAGAACCTGCCAACTTTTTGGATGTTGGGGGAACCGCGGACGCAAAAAGGGTGGAAGAAGCCTTTAGGATTATCCTGAAAGATGCGGCCGTAAAAGCAATTCTCATCAATATATTTGGAGGTATCGTCCGATGCGACCGGGTTGCGCAGGGGGTTGTCGACGCCTATAAAAATATGGGGGATGCGATAAAAGTCCCGATCATCGTCCGGCTACAGGGAACAAATGCCGAGTTGGCCAAAGAGATTATTGATAATTCAGGGTTGGCTGTGCACTCTGCGGTCCAGTTCCAGGAGGCTGCAGACAAAGTAAAGGCGGTACTTGCATAGGCGCCAGGGATATCAAACGAAATCAAAAAGCGGTGTTTTTAAATCACCGCTTTTTTATGGCCCGGATATCTGTTTTGCAGTGCTTTATGTTTCTTTTTTGATAAATTATAATAAAATTAAACACATCATCAGTTAATTAATAGTTAAACAAGAATTTTACTATATAATTATTATTAATTTATTATCAATCATTAATATTCATCAATTTATTAACATTTTTAATCAATATCATTACAACATATTGTTTGTTTTTGCAGGACTGATGTTACGGTCCGCAGGCCTTTTTTTGGCCGGCAAAACCCGGCGGGCTCCCGTCTTCATAACTGCTTTCAACAAATAAGGAAGTTTATTGGAAATGATGTAATCCTCGTCAGGGATAAGGATTTAACAGGCGGCATTACAGGTACGCGTAAGGGGCATCAATACCAGTAGTTCAGATGGCTGAAGCAGATAAGGAACGGATGAATCTCCTGCCCGTAGAAGGATGACTATAAGAAACTGGCCCCTGATCATCGGAAGCCAGGAGAGGGGAAGATTCTTCCTTTAGGCGCAGGGCTAAAATTCATTCCCTGAAGGAGATGCTCAGTTGCAACGGTGCGCCGGAGCCGGTAATATAAGATAACCTGTTCCAATGCTTAATATTCCATCTAAACATTCATAAAAGCACATCATTAAAGAAAGGGGGTGTTTTTATAAAAAATATGTTAAAGGGATTCATTTTTGGAAACATTTCCAGGGAAGCAGAGTCATTTTAATGTAGTCATCGATCATCAATCATTATTAATTAAACAACAAAGTCATGAGAAAAATTAGTTTAGTTTTAGTAGCTGCCATGCTATGTACGGCTGGTAATGTTGTAGCGAATCACACCAATCCGAAAGATCCCGGCAAACTTCTGTCCACACAGATCGGAAAACTTTTGCAGGATAATTTCTTCATTGTTGAAAATACGGACCTGACAGCAAAAATCAGGTTTACCATAAATGAGGAAAATGAAATTGTAGTCCTTTCGGTCAATACGGAGAACGAGGTATTGGAAGCATTTGTAAAAAGCAGATTGAATTATCAGAAAGTTCGGCTGCAAGGGATCAAGGAAGGAAGAATGTATACGGTTCCCATCCGGATAACGGCATAGAAATCCAATGTTGCCTTAAAAAAGTCCTGATCCCAGGGTAACCTGGGCATCAGGATTTTTTCTTGTTCTTGTATTTTACATTCCCCAAATCTGGTCCTTTTCTTTGATCTTTCGGCGGCTCGCTGCTTTTAATTCCCTTTTTCCCGGACAATACTTCTTTCGGAATCTTTGGAGCTTCTTTGGTGCCCCTGAGATGTATGACTAATCCGTTCAGAAAATTTCGAAGGACCTGATCCCCGCAATTGCGATACTTGGGATGGCCTTCTTTTCTGCAAAAGGCCCCAATTTCACTCTTCGAGATGCGGAAATCGACCAATTTCAGAATTTCCACAATCTCATCATCCCGCAACATAAGGGCTACCCGAAGCTTTTTAAGGATATCGTTATTCGTCATATCAGACTTTTGTACAAGTTATTATAAATAAATCAGGGCAATGCTAAGAAAGCTTGATTTCCACTGGTTTTATATGAAAGCCACAGATTTATAGTTATCTTACGGGTATTAAGTCGGGCCAATCCCAACCTGCTGATCATATGAGTTCCCACGAGGAAAAATTAAGTATTTTATCGGAAATGATCGCCTTTGCCAGGACAGATCACGCTATGAAGGATTCCGAGTACGATTTCCTGCTGAGTGTGGCTGATCAACTGGGCATTGACAAGGAGACGTTCGATTCGTTACTGGACAGCGAGGTACCCAAAATTATGCCCAAAACTCAGGCCGAGCGTATTCTGCAGTTTCACAGGCTGGTGCTGCTTATGAATGTGGATCAGGAACAGCATCAATTGGAAATTGGCAAACTCCACAATATCGGTCTTGGTATGGGGTTGCCTCCATCAGCCATTGAACAGGTACTTACTGTGATGCATCAGTATCCTGATAAAATAGTCCCCCCGGATGTGCTGATCAACATATTCAAGGCTCATTACAATTAGATCACGGTTCGTCGTTCAGGGACCAGTCACAACACGTTCGAATGGCCTGATCAAAAATTCCACCGGCAAATTCCGCACCGTTGACCATTATGCACGAACATTTAATAGTTCCCAAAACAGGCTCAATTGGCCCTAAAACGGTCATTTTGACATTCATATATTGCATATAACGGACAAAACGGCATGAAAATGGCCTTGGTACATCATTTGATTTGCATAATGCGAACGATATAACAACATAAGTTTAATATAAAAATTTAATGCCATGAGTATTGTAAAAAGAAGTAACCTGATGTTCCCATCTTTAATGAATGAGATTTTCAAGCCTGATTGGTTTGGCGGAATGGAAAATTATGGAGGAAATGTTCCTGCCGTAAACATTAAGGAAAATGAAAGGGATTACGAATTGGAACTTGCAGTCCCCGGAATGAATAAAAATGATTTTAATGTGGAGGTAGACAATCACGTAATGACGATTTCGGCAGAGGCCAGGTCTGAAGACAATGTTACGGAAGAAAACTACACCCGCAGGGAATTTTCATATTCCTCTTTTAAAAGATCTTTTACATTGCCTGAAACGATCAATGAGGATAAGATCACAGCCTCTTATAAGGACGGTGTGTTGAAGTTTACCCTTCCTAAAAGAGAAGAAGCACTTCCCAAGCCAAAGAGGATGATCCAGATTGAGAAGTAAAAAGGAAAGCGTTTTGTAGTGTCCCTTGCGCTTCATTGTGTGAGTGTAATGGGACCTTCATAATGGTTGGTTTGTTTGGTTGGTTAGTGAGGGAGCGCTCCGGATTTCGCAGAAAGGATGGGGCGCTCCCTTTATGGATACGGTTCGGACTGAACTCAGGGATTTCAGGGACTGTTTTGAGATGGGTGGGGTCCTGCCGGAGCCCGCCTGAGTTTTGGTATTCCCATCTTAAAATACAGTTCCGTCAATCCGGGGGAGTATAGCAGACCATTGCTTCAAGGACGCAAATCTATGATTTAGCCATGACTAAAAAATAATTATAAAAGATTTTAATTCAGGCATTTATTATATTTTAAATATAGTATTAGTTTAAAAATACAAAAATAGGTACCGGTGTGGGGATGATGGATGGAAACCGGTTACTTATTCCTGGTTTTGCAACATTTTTATTTCATCCCTCAGCTTGGCTGCCTGCATAAAATCTAAATCTTTCGCCGCTTTTTCCATGGCCTTTCTTTTATCCCGGATCAGCTTTTCCTTTTGGGCCAAAGTCAGATATTCCAGGTCTGGTTCGGCGGCGCGCATTTCCTCTTTTTCAAAGTGGTAGGTTGATACTGAATTTTTGGCCAGGGCGTTGTCCAGACTTTTATTCAGTGCCCTGGGCGTTATTTTGTTTTCGATATTGTAGGCCATTTGTTTATCGCGTCTGTAGTTTGTTTCGTCGATGGTCTTTTGCATGCTGTCCGTAGTTTTGTCTGCATACATAATCGCTTTTCCGTTTAAATGCCTTGCCGCCCTGCCAACCGTTTGTGTCAGCGACCGGTTGCTTCTTAAAAAGCCTTCTTTGTCGGCGTCGAGGACCGCAACCAGTGAGACTTCGGGGAGATCCAGGCCCTCACGGAGGAGGTTGACCCCGATAAGGACATCAAAAATCCCCTTTCGAAGATCCTGCATGATCTCCACCCGTTCCAGGGTATCTACATCGCTATGGATGTAACGGCATCTGATATTGATCCGTGCGAGATACTTGGCGAGTTCCTCTGCCATGCGTTTGGTTAAGGTGGTAACAAGCGTACGTTCGTCCTGTTCCACCCGTTGCTGGATCTCTTCCACAAGGTCATCAATTTGATTCAGGCTTGGACGTACATCAATGACCGGGTCAAGTAATCCGGTCGGCCGGATCACCTGTTCCACATATACCCCCCTGCTATGCTGTAATTCATAGTCTGCCGGGGTGGCACTTACATAGATGACCTGGTTCTGCAAAGCTTCAAACTCTTCAAATTTTAAAGGGCGGTTATCCATAGCA
>DATGCB010000297.1:0-3160 GCA_035312365.1 Eudoraea sp.
TCGATATTGGTGACATTCTGCAGCCCTCCATACCAAACGATCAAACCGACGGTAATAGAGGATACGATATCGGCAATAGGGAAAAAGAAGGAATTGTACCATACTGTTTTTAACCAGGCATTCTGGTGTTTTTCATTGATGATCCTGAATTTCCTGCTTTCAATTTGTTCCCGGGTAAACAACTGCACGATCTTCATCCCCGTAATGCGTTCCTGTACGAAAGAATTGAGATTAGACACCTGCGCCCTGACATCGATAAAGGCTTTTTTCATCGCTTTCTGAAATTGCCGGGTGGCATACAGGATCAACGGGAGAACCACAAATACGATCAGGGCCAATTTCCAGTTGATGATCAGCATAACGACCCCCACAACCACCATTTTTAACAGATCGGCCACAATGACAAAAAACCCCTGACTGAATATTTCCCCGATCCGCTGCATATCGGCTACAGCCCGGGTTACCAGAACCCCAATGGAGGAAGTGTCAAAATACTGCATCTTAAAACTGATCATACGCCTGAAAAGTTTTATCCGTATGTCACGTATCACGGACTCGCCCAACCAATTGGCGTAGTAATTGAACGCAAGCTGGCTGATCACCTGCCCTAACAGGACGCCTGCCATGGCAAGGATCAGAAAGAGGAGTTTATCGAGATCACTTTTTTTTATGGCCTCGTCCACAATATCCCCAACGATCAGGGGCGAAAGAACGGCAAAACCAGACAACAAAATGGCTGCGAGTGCCACGGCGTAAAAGGTAAGGCGGTACGGCCTTGTATGAGCCATAACACGCTTAAATAATGTATAATCAAATGCTCTTCCGGTCTCTTTATCCATTCACTTCCAGGATATTTGTTGGGTACACAATTTCGGTCAAATATAACCCTTTTGCGGGTACAGAAACCCCGGCCAGGGCCCTATCCCTGCTTTTTATAATAGTCTTAACATCTTGTGGATTTAATTTACCCTGTCCAACTTCCACGAGTGTTCCAACGATGGCCCGCACCATATTCCTGAGAAAGCGATCCGCACTTATGGTAAAGACCAGTTGCCTGTCGTACTTTTTCCATACCGCTTCTGTAATCCTGCAGGTATAGGTCCTGACATCTGTTTTGGATTTTGAAAAACACTGAAAATCCTCAAAATCCATTAAAAAGGAGGCTGCCTTATTCATTTCTGACAGGTTAAGAGGCTGTCTGACATAATGGGCCATATCCTGGTAAAAGGGATTTTTTTCCTGAATGATCCAATACTCGTATGTGCGTTTTAGCGCACTAAATCTCGCATGTGCAGCGTCCGGCACTCTGACGAGTTGCTGCACGGCAATATCATCGGGCAGGAAAGCATTGAATCGCTGAATGAGCTCCGGCGCCTCAAGAGGCCCGGCACAGTCGAAATGGGCAACCATTTTTCGTGCGTGTACCCCCGCGTCTGTTCTCCCTGCTCCCGCCAGGGATACATCCTGCCGAAGAATTGTAGAAAATACCTCTTCCATGAGCTGTTGTACGGTGACCGCATTCGGCTGACTTTGCCACCCGTGGTACGCTTTTCCGAAGTATGAAAATGTGACAAAATATCTCAAGTGAAACCCTTAGTTTTGTTTTGCACAAAGATACTTTTCTCCTAAGGAATAAAGAGAAAAGGAAAAAGAGAAAAGACGCCGTGGCGCCATTGATCGTTGCTTATTCTCTGTAGCTGGTTGCATTATGACAATGGTTAACTATTCTTCGAATGACGAAAATACTACTGCTTTCCGACACCCATGGTCACATGGATGATGCCATTTTAAGATATGCCGGGCAGGCAGATGAGGTATGGCACGCCGGGGACATCGGAAATCCCGGGGTAACCGATGCCTTACAACGGCTAAAACCAGTCCGCGCTGTTTATGGGAATATAGACGACCACCTGTTACAAATGGAATTTCCCCTGGACAACAGATTTATGTGTGAGGATGTGGATGTCTGGATCACTCATATTGGCGGGTATCCCAATAAATATAATGTCAGGGTAAGGGAATCCATAAAAGCTAATCCTCCCGGGCTTTTTATCAGCGGGCATTCCCATATCCTAAAGGTAATGTGGGACAAAAAGTCGGGCCTGCTCCATATGAACCCCGGTGCCTGCGGAAAACAAGGTTTACACCGCGTGCGTACCATGCTTCGCTTTGTGATCGACGGCGAGGAGATCAGGGATTTGGAAATAGTGGAACTGGGCCATCGCTGGCAGGCACCCTAAAGACCTTGTTCCCGGGTGCGTCAGCGATTGCAGCGGCATCCTCTGACAGCGCTTGAGCGCATCAGGGATACAGCGGAAAGCGCGGCCCTGATAACCCTGAATAAAAATGCAAAACCCCGTAGCTGAGACAAACTCAATACGGGGTTACGCACTAATACTACTAAGATGTTTGGCTTAACGTAAACGATCCACAGATTTTACAAGATCCTCATCCTTCTTTATGGCCCTGTTGGCCAGGACCAGTAAAACGATAGAAAATACAGGAATAAGCATCCCAATACCCTTCTCCAAGACCGGGGTCTCTCCGGATAAATTCAGGGACCGGTAAACGAAAAATCCCAGTAAAAAAAGATTCAATATCATATTCAACCTGTTCAACACAAATTGATTTTGCCTGTTCTTAAAACGTACAATAGCCAGGACCGCTAATACTGCGATGGCGTAAAATGCGATGGATACGATCAACTCCTGGTTCGCAAAAACAGCATTGCCATCGGCATCAGACCACAGCCAGAGCCAAAATGGGAGAACCCCTGCAAACAGGGCAACGAGCAACAGGTATACCGTCTGAATTCTCTGGATCATTGAATGTTCTCCTTTGGAGGTGCAAAAATACGCGTCTTTTTAAAAAATACACATCAAAATCCTTAAAATTTAAAAGGAAATCAGGCCGGGCATCTTCCGTTGAAGGAATCCCCAGGTGCAAATTTATAAGCAGAACAGCCATATTCTTGAAAATAATTCGTAATATTGTGGCGTTATTAGTTGTAGCACTTACCAATAGGGATCTCATTCCCGCGTAATACCCAAATAACAATACACTTCATACATATTTTTTTGATATACGTATAACTTATTCAATACTCAATGTTTGAGATTTCAGATTTAAAGGCCAAGAAGCTTCCTGAGCTTCAGGAAAT
>DATGCB010000298.1:0-6550 GCA_035312365.1 Eudoraea sp.
AATTAGTGAAGCATTAAGAGTGCAGCATAGTTAGAACGATATAGATACAAGACTTTTAAAACGATCTGCTTTGACCGGATTGTAATGACAAGGCATTAGGCTGATTTTGAATAATTAAAGTTGTGATTCTCAAATTACTCATGGAAAGGACGCATTATTGATTCAAGGCCGACATCCATTCCATTGAGATCAATATCATCTCTTCACTATCCCCGGCTCCACCTACGCCCTCCGAAGCTTCGAACACAGTGAGAAGCAAAGGAGGGCTTTAAAAATCACAAATATTTTAATTGCTGCTTCAGCGGATCCTTCACTCAACCCGCCGCATCTTAAAGACCTCGGTTTCTACCTTTTCCCCCCTTCTTAACTGTAAGCGGATCTCCATTTCGGTAGCCGATTTCTTTTCAAAGGTCAGCCCTTTTAATACCAGTTTATCCGGGCTGTATTCCACCATGGGAAACGTCACAAAATCGTCTTTGGCCTCCCAACCCCTGAGGTCCGGGTGAAAATGCTTCAGTCGTAACCCGTCTTTGTCTAAGAGCAGGAATTCATAAAAGACCAGTTTCTCATCTTTGACGTGCCTGTACATCCCCATCATCGTCCCATCTGCAGGCAAAGCCCATACCTCTTCGGAAGTACCTCCGAATCCGTCACCGACCCAATGCCCGGCAAGCCAGGTATAATCATCGATGTCAAAGTCGGCACTGATTTTATGTGACTTTGTAGTTTCTTTCCCGACAAACGACTCCATAACCAACAAAGCGGCACTGATCAGTAGTATTCCTGTTATTATTTTTTTTGCTTTCATCATCTATTATTTATCGAACCATATATTGTTTTACTTCAATTGTCCCCCCGTACTTAATATGAGGATTGCTTCGGGCTACCTGCAGGGCCACCTCCAGGGATTCCGCCTCCAGGATGAAGTACCCGGTCGTCTTCCTGGCACTGTTTTCATCCAGATGTTCAACATGCTGCCGTGCGTCCACAATGTCGGCCTCATTTTTTAATTCATGCCCCGTCATGGCAATCCCCTTCGACATGGTATCTTGCATCCAGGCCCCGTATTCCTGGTACATCTCCTGTGGATCTCCCGGCTTAAACTGATCGTCCTCGTGCAGGATCAGCATATAACCCCTGTTTGGGTCAATCCCCTGCTTTTCAATGGTTTGTTTGCCCATGTAATTACCGGTAAAGAACAGGAGTACGGCGGCGGCCGATGCGGCTACCCATTTTATGATCGGATTCATTTTGTATGTGTTTGATGTTATTAAATGATCTGATTTTAGTTGTTCAACGATGCGTTTCTCCAGGTCGGCCGGAGGCTGTTCTTCCCGTTTCAGCCGCCCGAATATCTTCTTCTCATAATTAGAAAGTTCCTCTTTCATGGCCTTGTGTTTTTATCCTTTCCCTTTATTAAATACTGGCGCAACACTTTTCTGGCATGATGCAATTGGCTTTTGCTGGTTCCCTCATTTAGATCGAGCATGGCGGCGATCTCTTTGTGCCTGTACCCCTCAATATCATGAAGTATGACCACCCGCCGGTAACCCGGAGAGAGCTGATCCATGGCAATTTCAAGATCATCCGTAGTAAAAGCTGGTTCCTCGTCCTCTTCGACCCAATCGCCCTGCCAGGTCTCCTGAGCGGCTAATTCACCGGCATTTTGTTTTTTTTCCCTCCTGGAAAGATTGATCAAAATTCCGGTCAGCCAGGTCATCAGTTCGGATCGCCACTCGAAGCCGGCCAGTTTTTTAACCGCAATGATCCACATTTCCTGTATCAGTTCTTCCGCCCGGTGCTGGTCATGGGCAGTTAGCCGCAGGGCCACCTGGTAGAGCCTGGGTGTTTTGGCCCTGTATAAGGTCGTGAAAGCCCTTTCAGACCGGGTCTTTAAGAATTTATCAACAAGAGGCCTGTCGTTCATTTAGACCATGGTTTATCTATTAGTCCTGAAAATCGCAAAAAGGTTGTATGTCCGTTTAATTTATTAAAAAGATTTGAAGGATAGGTAAGGTATCAAAGCAAGCGAACAGGCAAATGCTGATTAACCAACCCGTAAAATTTGTATTTTGTAGTAATTTTAAATTTCAAAACCCCCCGTGTTAAAAAGAGGCACCCAACAAAAGGAATAAGTGGGAAAACCGGATAGATCAGGTTCGCATTATTAAATAAAACCTATGAAAATAGCCATTATTTCAGATATCCACGATAACGTCTGGAACCTGCAAAGGGCACTGGGAACTCAGGCGTTGCAGACTACGGACACAATGCTCTGCTGTGGAGACCTCTGTTCCCCGTTTATTGTCAAAATAATCGGGCAAGGATATCGTAATCCAGTTCATATCGTCCTGGGTAATAATGACGGGGATCTGGCAGCCATTATCCGGTCAGCAAAAGAGTATCAGAATATCCAAATACACGGAGAATACTTTACGGGGAGCTTCGGCGGTAAGACTTTTGCCATGAACCATTATCCCGAAAAGGCCCGGATACTGGCAGAAAGCGGAGGTTTTGATGTGGTTTGCTACGGACATAACCACAAAATAGTGCCGGATGAAACGGTGGGGGAAACGCTGCTCATCAATCCCGGGGCCATCATGGGATATCACGGAGGGGAACTTAAAAATATTGAGGCAACATTTATCGTTCTGGATACGGACCTACTGAGAGTTGAAGTTCACAAGTTTAAGTGAGTTCTGATACGATTAGGGAACTTAACTTTTGGTTAGTTTAGCTACCCTGAATGCATCATTTCTTTTACCCGGGGGGGATAAAGTCCTTCCGATACTGTGGAGGCCTTTTAACTTAGCTATGTATATGGGTACTATCTGGAAGAGATGCTACCCGGGCGATCGCCTGTGATTAGGCATCCTTCAACGGCAATAAACTCAATTTCAGTGAGTTGTTACATCTAAAATTTTTGTGCCTTCAGGGTGATAACGACCTTTTAGAACAGCACCATAGCCTGTAATTCCCCCTTACTTTAAATAACCACAAATTTGGTGGAAAATGAAAAACGTATATTTTCTTTTGGCAGCCCTCTGTTTTCTGGGTGATGAACTAACGGCCCACGCTCAAATAGACCTTGAAGATATTACCAAAGCTGCCCAGTAGTACAACGAGAAGGTAGGCGAGTCCCAATCAGAACAGCAACAATCCAAAACCGACAGTCAGAAAAAGAAAGAAGAGCAATGGAAAAAAGAATGGGAGGCTGCCAAGGAAGCGGCAAGCGAAGGGATGGACTACTTTGATACCCAGGAATTAAACTGCCTGTTTCTTATGGTGCTTTACCTGGATTCCTATTTTAAACTGGAAGACGCTGCCGAAGCTGAAGCCTCCTGTCAGTTAAAATATGACCTTTATGGCACTCAGGCGGCTTCCATAGCCCTGTCTACCACCATGATGTATTGTCCGGAGCACATCCATAATCTCAGTGACGCTGAACTAAAAGATTTTGTAGACGATCAATTGGCTCCCCTCCTCATTGCGCATGGTGCAAAAATGGAGCAACCCAGTAGCGTGGTCTGGTGGATTGAAAAATACCTGAAGGTTGGTGCACGCTTGCAAAAACTTAGCGATGGCCTCGCCCCTAACCCCAATGAACAACCGGATGAATACGAAGCTTATAAGAACAGGCCTGATTGGCAATTTATTCGTGATCTTACCTTCTTTTTCAGCCCCAAATATGTCGTTTTGAAATCCGTAAAACTCGGACGAAAAATGGAGGCCCTGGGTTGCGGGGACTATTAAGTGGTAAAATCAGAGTAAGGCAGGTGTTAATTGATTGGCTTTTTTTCTAAGTATATGCCCGGAAGGCCGCAACATTCTACTTAAACCAATAATTGCCGGGGGCGCTTTAACACCGAGAAATAAAGTGTTGAAATCCCGACGGCCATAGCCCTGCATTTTTTGCTCACTGGAAAATATGTCATACATTGTAGGTAATTCCCTCAGGTTTATATTTAATAAATTTTCCGCCCGGACGAATTAAAATAGTGGCATGCCATGGCTGATATCTTTATAAGTTATGCCAGTGAGGATGAAGATCGCATCCGTCATCTTGTGAAAGCCTTTGAAAAACAGGGCTGGTCCGTATTTTGGGACCATCGTATTCCCGCCGGTCAGACCTGGCGCAGCTATATTGGAAAAGGCCTTGCCGAAGCCCGCTGTGTGGTTGTTGCCTGGACCAAAGAATCCATCGCCTCCAACTGGGTTAGTGAGGAAGCGGACGAGGGCAAAAAACGGGGTGTTTTGGTCCCGGTTCGTTTAGACGAAATACTCCCGCCCATTGGTTTTAGGAGTATACAGGCGGCTGATCTCAGCGACTGGCGGCCAAGCGAACCCTCCGAAACCTTAAATCAGTTGATCGGGGATATCAGGACGCACCTTGGGGGCAGGCCGATCCAGGCAACCAGGGAGCAGACAAAAGAGCCAATGGTTGAAAGGCAAATACCATCAAAGGAACGATCCCGCAATCCCCTCCTGTATGCACTGCTGGCCCTCCTGCTGGTAGTAGCGATTGGCGTTGGTTTTTGGATGTCTCAAAGGAATTCTCCAAATCCTGATCGTTCGGAGGAAGCTGTGCCTGCTGCCAGGGAGGTCCTGCCTGAAGATGAGAAGCCTGACGTATCCAGGGAAGCCGAAGAAGCGGTGCCAGCTGTAACCGGAGTACGTTACTATCACGGGGACTGGATCAACACGGATTCCGACACCCGCGGAATCACAAGAATAGCGATTAGGGTTTCAAATTCGGGCATTTATGTTCAGGCCTGGGGAAAATGCCATCCCAAGGACTGCGACTGGGGGCAGGTTAAGGCTGAAGCATTTAGCGATAATATCTCTTCAAGTACAGCGACAGCAACGCGGCTTTTATCCGCAACTTTTACGACCAGTTTTAGTGTTAAAAGGCTTGTTATCAGAGCGGAATCCAACGAGAGAATACTGCTTGAAAACACTACGCGCTTTACCGATCAAAGCGGGCGGGAAAATTACAGCGCTACCTATACCTTCAGGCGCAGATAAACCTGATAGAGAAAAATCGGGAAGTTACTTTCTTCTCCCTTATTGGAACAACAATGATTATTCCAGCATCGATACGAGGTGTGTGATCGTTTCATTCAATTTTTAAGCTGATTCTTTGGTGGAAATACCTTTGAATCCAAAACAATCACCCTGTTAAATAAATCTTATTTTCTGGTCCTCAGAACCAAATTTTGGTATTTTTAAAAAGCTGCAAAAAATCAGAAGCGGATATGAAAAGAAGAAAATTTATCAGGAATGCTGCCTTCGCAGCTACCTTATTGGGGACCTCGCCCTTACTATCCTGCAATGGTACAAGGGGCGGGTTAAACATCCTTGTATTGGGAGGGACCGACTTCCTGGGCCCTGCCATCGTACATGCCGGAATCCGGGACGGGCACAGGATCACCTTATTTAACCGGGGGATCACCAACCCTGCACTTTTTGCCGAATTACCCCAAATAAGGGGGGACCGTGAAACGGGAAGTGCGGCCTATGCCCCTTTAAAGGAACAGCATTGGGATGTGGTGATCGACGTTTGGCCGCAGCGCTCCGTGTTGGTCGATCAGGCGACTGCGGCCCTGCAACATCACACCGGCCATTATGTATTTATTTCAAGCGTCGCTGTATACAAGGATTTTGCGGAGACCGGGCGGAACGAAGACTACGACCTGGTTCCCTTACCCAATGACAGGAGTAGCTGGGAATACCCGGAGGAAAAAGCGGCTGCCGAGGCCCTGGTAGCCGATCGCTTTCCGGAGCACCACACTATTTTGAGACCCGGACCTATTAAGGGTTGGCGCGATCCTGCCCTGGACCTCCTCTACTGGCTCATAAAAATTGATCGGAATGAGAGCATCCTGGCGCCCGGAACCGGCCGGGATGCCCTGCAATTTATCGACGTGAAGGATGTGGGCTCTTTTGCGATTACCGCCGTTGAAAAGCAGTTGGTCGGGGCATACAACTGCGTTGGCCCCACCAAAGGGACGTTGGACTGGAGGACTTTTTTAGAAAGTGCAAAAGAGCACCTTGCCTCCGGTTCTGAAATCGTATGGTCGAGCCAGGACCAATTGAGGGAACAGCAGGTTTATCCCTGGAGTGGCCTTCCGCTCTGGGCCCCAACCTCGGACGACTACTTTATGGAGATCAGTAATGCCAAAGCCCTGGCTGCCGGGTTTACCTATTCGCCCATTGAAAAAACGATCGGGGACTGCCTTGCCTGGCATAATAAACAGGGAGATCCCAATCTCCTTTTCGGAAAAGGAGCAGAGCCGGTAGGTTTGGAAAGGACCAGGGAACTGGAAGTAATTGCAAATTTGCAACGTAGTTAATCGTTTAAGGGTAAGCGCGTAGCAGTTCGATGGCCCCAATGATCATCAGGGTTTTGGTTATTTAACAACGAGGTTTAGGCGCTCCGAATTACTTCTATTACACAGTATTGAATACCCGAAAAATTATTGGTCGCTACTCCGGAAAAATAAATATGAGCACTACTCCAGATCATAAGTTTTTTTCTGATCGGCGGATA
>DATGCB010000299.1:0-3691 GCA_035312365.1 Eudoraea sp.
ATTATTACGGCTCCCGGCATATTTCCACCCGCAGCATTGATAAGCACATCGATCTTCTGAAACTTTGATTCAAGTTCCTCCCGTACGCCGATCAATTGCGCTTCATCCGTAACATCTGCAACAGCACTGTGTGCCTCTCCACCAGCATCATTTATGAGCTTCACAAGGGCCGTTACTTTCCCGGCATTACGTCCAAGGATGACAGCTATGGCGCCTTCAGCAGCGAGATATTCTGCAATGGAAGAACCCAGGACTCCGGTAGCCCCGCTTATGACGATGATTTTATTTCTAATATCGAAAAGTGTGCCCATTCCTTTTCATATGATTGCTAAATTACAGATACATTCTTCTGAAGAATGATCTGCGTAACCGATTGCCCAAGGTACTATTTTTATTAAAAAAAGTGGCACTAATAAAAGGAAATAATGGCGATGTGGGCAGCTTGTACATTCCTGATTCTTTACTCGCCCAGGGAACTATTACACATAAATGGGCGGGCCAATGCTGCAATTTCCAGGCGAAATAGTCTCAGACAGGAAATAAACAGGCTCTGGCCGAAACCACATGCATGTTAGGTGTAAAGTATCAGCCCTTTTGTGAGGGGTGTCCAGTATTCATTCAGCACCTTAAGGGTCAGTTGTTATTAAAAAGGAGGGGAAAGAATTTGCCTTCCATTTTTTGACCTTTCGGAATGACAGGCACCCCGTGCAACAGTTCTTCGTCCGTATTGCTTATGGTACCATCCGCAAAGACATTCAACACAAAGGCCCTTCTTTTTCTTTCTGAAGTATTTTCATAGGAGCCATGGACCATAAGGGGGTGATGAAAGGAAGCGTAGCCCTTTTTTACTTCAATGGGTATCGGTTTAAATTCGTTCTTTTGCTCCTCGGTCAGGTAGCTCATCAAACCGTCCATGTCGCCGGCCAGTTCGGGTTTTTGAAGCAGTCCCCATCGGTGGCTTTTAGGGACGTAATGCAGACAGCCATTTTCTGTATTCGCATCGTCCAATGCGACCCAGCAGGTCAAATGTTGCATCGCTGTAGTCCGTGTCCAGTAGGAATAGTCCTGATGCCAGGCAACGACACCTCCGTGCCTGGCAGGCTTACAGAATAGTTGGTCATGCCAAAAACGCACGGGTTTGTCATGCAATAATTGGCTGGCCGCCATAACAAAGGCGGGGTTCCACAGCACATCGTGAAATCCCTTCGTAATGCGCCAATGTCCCAGGGAATGAAATAGTGCTGCATTGGGATCGCTTGATTCATTGGAATGAAATTCATAAAATAGACCGTGCCCCGGGTGGTCAGGATCACTGATGGCCTCTAATTCGTCAAGCAGCAAGTCAGCTTGCCATTCTTCGAGCAATTTAATACCCGATAGATGACCATAGGTATGGTAATAGGACACTTGTTCCCCGGACAAGCGGAACGGCTCCCATTCCTCCCTGTTTGCGGGCTGCCTGAACATTTCAGAAAGGGGATGGTGATAATCTGCCAGGTCTTTTATTGCTGCCAAAATCTCGATATTTTAAACGGTCTTCTCAAAGGTAAGAATTCCATTTTGCATTTATTAAACGTCTATTGGGTTAATTGACGGGAATCAATAAGAAAATCTCCCGGATATCTTCAGGGACGGTATATTTTTACTAATTTATTCCCGGGTACGACCTTGGTACAATGCCAGATCATTTGAACAGTTGATCCACTGTTTAAAGGTGCAGTGGCTGCCGTGGAGTTCCGCAGATGACCAGAACATAGAAAAATAAGTTATGGTCGGGAAACAATAAGGGATATAGTCCCTGAGAATTAAAGAAACCTAAGATCCTTCCAGCGATGAAATATAGGTCACTTTGTATTATGGTACTTCTGTTTCAGGGATGTGCCGCCCAACCTTCCCCTCATCTGATTGAGGGTGAAAAAGAAACGGTAGTTGTTGAAAATTTACGTTATTATCTGTATTATCCCGAAGAATACAAAATACAGAAAGAGAAAAATTTCCCATTATTGCTTTTCCTGCATGGAGGGGGGGAATCCGGGGATAGCCTGGGTAGCCTCAAATCGAACGGTCCGCCAAAATTAATAACAGAAGGAAAGAGCTTTCCTTTTTTGATCCTGGCTCCTCAGAATCCTCATAAAAAGAAATGGTGGAATACGCGGGCCGTCATGCAGTTATTAGACACGATCGTTGAGAGTAACAGGGTGGACAACAATAGAATATATCTCACCGGCCTGAGCAGGGGAGGTGGAGCAGCGTGGGAGATGGCGGTCCAATACCCCGATAAGTTTGCCGCGATGGCCGTAGTTTGTGGCATGACTCCCATTCCATACGCTTCCTGGATCAACAGGGACATGCCCATCTGGGTCTTTCACGGTACGGAGGACGCATCCATTTCGTATTCGGAATCTGAGGAAATGGTTAATAAACTCAGGAGCATGGGCTACGATGTAAAGTTTACCACTTATGAGGGAGTAGGCCATAGTTCCTGGGTACAGGCATATACCACACAGGAGCTGTATGAATGGTTTTTGAAGCAAAGAAGAAAGGACTAAGTTATGCGGAACTTCCTGGCATTAAGATATATAATACACTATTGTTTCCCCCTTATAAGGAGGGGGACATTTTTGATGGAACAAAATAAACGAGTACTGACCCAATCAATTACTGGAAAATGAAAACATTTAAACTTGTCGTGATCTCCCTATGCAGTATTGCATTGATGGGAGGCGCAAAAATTGACAACGATCATCAGGAATTTAACGGGACGGTACCTGAAAAGCCCGGGATAGAACCGCGAAATGTCATTTTTATCCTTACCGATGACCACCGGTACGATTATATGGGTTTTACGGGAAAAGTACCCTGGTTAGAAACACCGAATTTGGATCGAATGGCTGCCGAAGGAGCCTATTTGCCAAACGCCTTTGTAACCACCTCTCTTTGCTCACCCAGCCGGGCATCCATCCTGACCGGCCAGTTTTCACACGCACATACCATTGTGGACAACCAGGCCCCGGATCCCGGAAATTTAAATTATTTTCCCCAGTATCTGGAAAAGGCGGGATACCAGACTGCATTTTTTGGTAAATGGCATATGGGCGATCACGGGGACGAACCACAACCGGGATTCACCCATTGGGAGAGCTTCCCCGGGCAGGGGGTCTACTACAATCCTACCCTAAACATCAACGGGAAGAGAATTGCATATAAAGATTCAACATATATTACGGACCTTCTTACCGAGCACGCGGTAGACTGGATGGAGCGCAGGGATAAGAATAAACCCTTCTTCCTCTATTTGTCCCATAAGGCCGTACATGCCGGGTTTCAGCCTGCCAAACGGCATAAAGGCAGGTATAAGGGGCAAAAGATAGACCTTCCGGCAACCTATGAACAGACAAAAACAGGCCAATATCGGGACCTGAAATGGCCGCAGTGGGTGGCAGACCAGCGAATTAGCTGGCATGGGGTGGATTATATGTACCACGATAACCGGGATCTGCACGAAATGGTGGTAGATTATTGTGAAACCCTTCTGGGTGTGGATGAAAGTGTAGGTTCGGTCATGGAATATTTGAAAAAAGAAGGGATCGACGAATCTACCCTGGTAATTTACATGGGGGACAATGGCTTTAGCTGGGGAGAACACGGATTGATTGACAAGCGGCATTTTTATGAAGAATCGGTAAAAGTT
>DATGCB010000300.1:0-3174 GCA_035312365.1 Eudoraea sp.
CTTCCTCCTTTGTGAGTTCAATAATTCGCGAACCGTTGAATGGAAAGAAGGCCACCTTTCCGGTACCTTTGGATACGAAGGTATGGATACAATCGCCAAAAAAAGTCGTCCAGAACTTTGTGCATGCCGCCAATATCGATAAAAACTTATTGGGTAATGACAGGATCATAAATCTTCCGGGCCTTACCAGCTCCATCCGGGAAATGATCGATAGTCTGGCAACCATCGACCCGGAAGCCGTAAAACTGGTTTCCTATGAACCGGATGAATTTCTACAAAACATCGTACTTACCTTTCCACGGAATTTTAATCCCCGGAGGGCCCTTGAACTGCAATTTGTCAGCGACGGATCTGCTGAAGAAATTATAAAATCATATATAGAGGAAGAAGGAATGACACATCGCTCTTAAAAATGGCCATCCCAGTACCCATAAAGCGGATCTGCCGTCCAATGCCAAGGTGCCACTTTTTACCAGTATGGCCAATCAAAGGGGCTAAATTAAAGGGGGTGGTTATTTCGGTTATAACACTACCTTCTCCCCCGTCTTTGCCGCTTCAAATATCGCATCGATGATCTTCATATCCTTCACACCTTCCTCCCCGTCAACCGGGACTATGGGCTGGACACCTTCAAAAATGATCGCGGCCATGCCATCCATCTGCAGGGTTTGGTGGGTAATATGGGGCTGTGTTAATTTGCCTTTATGCGTACGGCCTTCGATAGGGCCATACCCGGTGGAAGGTTGCATTTCCGCAAAACCGTCGTCCCCTGTTATAAAAAAACGGTCTAAATTCCGCATACTATAGGTAGAAAGGCAGGAAGCCACTGCCCCGCTTGGGAAGCCCATCTGAAACTGTATGGTCTCATCGACTCCTTCCTTAAATTTTACCGGGTCGGTTTTGGTTTCCTGCGCGGTTACCCAGACAGGTTCTTCGCCCAGCATATAACGGGCACCATTGATGGAGTAAATACCAATATCCATCATGGCACCACCCCCTGCCAGTTCTTTATTTAACCGCCATTGGGTCGGATCCCCGATAACAAAACCGGACTGTCCCTGAAAAAATCTTACTTTACCAAATGCGCCCTCTTTCCGCATTCTGATGACGGCTACCGTTTTGGGCTCAAAATGCATGCGATACCCGATCAACAACTTTACATTGGCTGCCTTACAGGCATCTACCATCTCCTGTCCCTCTTTGGCATTGATCCCCATTGGTTTTTCACAGATCACATGTTTTCCTGCTGCAGCTACCCGCTTCGCTTGTTCACAATGCAAGCCATTCGGAGTAATGACATAGACAGCATCAATATCGGGATTGTTCTTTATTGCATCGAAATTTTCATAATCATAGCAGTTTTGATCCGGGATGTTGTACCTGGTCTTCCAATCGGCCACTTTTGATGGTGTGCCACTGATGACCCCAACCAGTTTTGCACGCTTGCAGGACTCCATTCCCTTCGCTACCCGGGTCCCGTAACTGCCGAGACCCATGATGGCCACCCTCAGAACAGGAGCTTCATAGGAAAGCCCTGAGGCCGCAAACAGATTGGCAGGGTTGTAAACCAGCGGTAACCCAATGGCAGAAGCCGCCACTTTTTCTATAAAATCTCTTCGTGATCCCATAATGATTTCATTTTGTCTAAAAATACATTTTAATGGGTTCCCGGGCAATAGTTTGGGGGCTGATCTTTGGTTAAACCATTTTCTTCCATCCAAAATATTCACGAGTCTGTTCCGGCCTTTATTCAGAAAAGGACGGCTTTGTTTTCCGGAATTACCTTTTCATGGAATATGGCAACTGATCATTGACCTTAAATGAAGTAATAGACCAGGGGCATTCATAAAAGTTATATAAAGAATTTTTTGAAAAATATAAAATTCGTATATTAGCGATATACGATGTTTAATCTATTGTCATGAAAATTGAAGCATATTGTGCGGCCTCAGATCTTTGGTTGGAGCACGAGACGGGCCTTAGGGGCTATATTTTTAAAATTGTTCAGGATTGCCAGGCCTCCGATGATCTCACCGCAGAAGTATTGATGAAGATTTATAATTCCTGCTGTTCCAACCAGGAGATAAAGAATGTTAAATCATGGATTTATCGAATAGCCAGAAACGTAACGATTGATTACCTCAGAAGCAAAAAAAGGGAAACCAATGAAGTCCCTGAAATTGTCCAGGAAGAAGAAGAAGAAGATCACCTGCACGAAGCGGAAAGCATTACCCTGGAAATTATTGGCCTGTTACCAGACATCTACTCCATTCCTTTAAGGCTTCACGATATTGAGGGAATTAAAACCAGGTTAATTGCCGACAGGCTTGGCATGAGTCATGCTACCATCCGCAGCCGGTTGAGAAGGGCCAGGAAACTGTTTGAACAAAAGATCATGGAGTGTTGCCTGGTAGAATTGGACGAAGTTGGCGGCCTGATCCATTTAGAATTAAAAAAAGCCTGTTCCGGTACAGGATGAACTTTTGATTAATGGTCTGGGAGGCAGGGGTTACAGAACCCGGCTATGCGGGGTAGCGGAATGAATTTTTCCCTTGCTATTATTTTTGTATCTTCTTGCCGGATAACCTTTCGGCGGACCTTGTCTTGCTAAAGGGTTACCCTTCCCCGTCAGTCGAATAATCAGAGAATTTTGACCCTTCACAGTATATTTTGAAGGATTTGCTTTAGTAGCTCTGCTTCTAAACCCCTGTTTTATTGAATGGCTTGCCATGTCCCGGGACATACGGCAGGCCTTGCGTATTACGGAAGTTCTTTAATGCATCATCCATTAAACCAATATTATGAAAATCGCAATTTATGCCCTGCTGATCCTGCTGTATTCCTGCGGTTTTGGCGAAAATAAAGCATCCAAATCTACTGAGCATGCTCCCGGATCGACAAAGACGGATGATCCTGCCACAACGGTCAGTTTAACAGAATCCACCTGGAAAGGGTGGCAACCCCCGGCTGAATTGTCCGGCTACACCCTGAATTCCTTTGCAGCAGACCCCTATAAAAATATGGGTCTTTACTCAGCCCTGGCGGTCTATGAACAGGGAAGTACCGTTTTCAGGGTTCAGGTGGTGGACGGTAGCACCGACAAAGGGAAATCAGAAATTCGCGATCATCTGAGGATCGCAGAACAAAATATTGACAGCGAGAGCCCGTATGGGT
>DATGCB010000301.1:0-5625 GCA_035312365.1 Eudoraea sp.
AGGAGGACAAGGAAAATGTCGGCCGCCTCAATAAAGGTTTCACCGGTTTTTTTTAACGATTCTATGGAGCCTATAAAATCATCATAGAGCACCATAAACCCTTTTTTCCTGAGCTCGGCGGCTACCAGGATCATACTGGCGTGATCCTCTATGGCATGACTGATATAAAGTTTCTTTTTGGACATTGCTTTAAGTGAAATGGTTTTGGAGTGATGATCATATGAGGGCTGGTCAACAAGCGTTTAAAACCCGCCATCGGCATACCTGACCACAATAAAATAGTAACCATCGGAAAACTTCAGGTCATTATCCTTCACTTCCATTTGTTGCCCTACCGCTATAAAATCCCCCGTGCTGCTGCCGTCCGCAACGTTAAACACCTCCAGGCTGGAATTGGCATAGAGAATGTCGCCGATATCTGCAAACTCATCACCTACAATGTTCACCGTAACCCTCCCCTGGGGATCCTGGTAAACAACCATGCCTTCCCTGTTGAATTTCTCGCTGGTACGTACCTCCTGATCCTGGGTCAGCGAATTCTCAAAAGTAGTAACTGGTTCATCATAATAGCCTTCTTCACCTAAATCTGCTATCATCACCAGAAAAATAATGATCCCGATGCCTATAATGCCAACAATCCCGCCTCCGATGAGCAAGGGAACCAGGTAATTCGTTTTTTCAGAAGGAGGCGCCGGCCTGGGAGCGGCTTTTGGCCTGGGAGGTGGAGGCGGTTTGGGAGGCTGCACATCCCCGTCCGGGTGGCTGATGTCATGAATGAGGCGCTCTACACCCCACTCCATCCCCCGTGTAAAATCTATATACTGATACCTCCTGAGCCGCATAGGGACCGTACAATCCTCGATCCTGATCGGGGAAATGGTCTTCCCGAGATCTATGGCATAGGATACCTCATCCTTGACGTTGTCTGACTGTACGGAACTTTTAGACAGGACGGTGACCAATACCTCGGCCGCGTTAATTTCCCGCTCAATGGCCTCATCCCATTGGCTCCCCGACCTGATATGACTGTCGAACCAGACGCTCATACCCTTATTTCTCAGGGCCTCTACGAGTTTGGCTACATATTCGTGGTCATTTCTGGAATAGCTTATAAAGATCTTCTTCTTATCCATGGGTCCCGCTTTTAGGACTAAAGATCCGGGGGAAGGTTTGTGGGATTTTAGTCGGGTTCTTTGACCGTAAAAAGTTACGACAAAAATTTGAATTATGGATTTGTAAAGGCGTATCCGGGCTTGTTAAAGGATCCCTTTAAATAAGCCACTGTCATATGGAATATGGTCCGCTTTTAACACCGTGGATACCACCCAAAAGTAGGGCACCCAAGACAGGAAGTGAATAGTGTTTTGGCAGAACAATGGAGCCCGGGAACAAGGGTGCAGAGTAGCCGCGTTTATATGAGAATGCTTCCCCCCTGCCCCTGCCCTGCCGTAAAACAGGTGCCGGCTAAGGTTTGAAAACAGCGTTATGATCCTTTTTTATTGAAAATCATCGGGTTCGGCATCCTCAAACTCGGTATCCGCCAGTAAAATTTTTGAGAGTCGTTTTGATTCTTTCCTGCGGTACAGGTCGCGGATGAGTTTCAGGCGCCTGGTTTCCGAAATATCCAGGGTGTCGATGATCCCTAAAATACGTTCCATCTCTGCCCGGCGCGCTTCCTCGGCCGCCAGGAAATCAGGTTCATATTCAAAAAGTGCTGGGCCCTTTTCACTTTCTTCCTTTTCCCTGGCCTCTTTCTGTGGTTTTTCCTGGGCAAAGGTCTCAGGGGTACCCGCAAAATATACCCAGAGACATAGCAGTAGTAATGCTGTTTTTTTCATTTTACCATCCTGTGTTCCCCCACAATGTAATTTAATTTTTCCAGAGAACCATAATTCAAATACCCGGGTTGCACTACACCTGATGAGATATGCATTTGGTCGATACTTGCCTGCATACAAGGGCCATCTCACTGACAAGGTGAAGCATCAGATCAACAGGTCCCTGATCTATTTGGGAGGGTGTCTCCGCCTAGTTCCGGTAGTTCCTTTAAGCCTTCAGGACCCGTACTTTGATGCTTTTGCTGATAGGGGTTTTGCTGTGGTCCGCAAAGTGGTTAAAGGGAACCAGTACGTTGGTTTCCGGAAAATAGGCAGCCAGGTTCCCGGGCGGGATATTATAAGGGACTATTTTAAATTTATGGGCTTTCCGGACCACCCCGTCATAGGTGCTGCTCAGGTCCACCACCTGCGACCTCCGGAGCCCGGCCTTTTCCATATCCCCCTGATTCATAAACAAGACCCTCCGGTCCCCGTAAACGCCCCTGTAACGGTCATCCAGGCCATAGACGGTGGTATTAAACTGATCATGGGAGCGGATCGTCATCAGCATATACTCATCGGCGGCAAGGTGGTGGTCCGGAAGGGCATTCAGGGTAAACTGCGCTTTCCCGCCGGGAAGCATGCTAAAATCGCGTTCCCGGACATTGTTAGGTAAATAATAACCACTGCCCCTGGAGCGCTCCCCGGTAGAATTAAAGCCTTTGGCCACCTTGTCTATCTTCTCCCGGATCAGGGCATAGTCCTCCCCCATTGCCTTCCAGGGCACGGCATGCCCCCCCTTAAAATAAGCGTCGGCGATCCCCGCGATGATCTCGGGTTCACTCATCAGGGCATCCGATGCAGGTCGCAGCAGACCTTTCGATTGTCGTACCTGTCCCATGCTGTTTTCCACGGTAAAGTGCCGTGGCATCCCGTTTTTCACATCCTTTTCGGAACGCCCGATCGTTGGCAATAACAAGGCGGTCTCCCCGGTGACCAGGTGGGTCCTGTTGAGTTTGGTACTTACCTGTACCGTAAGGGTGCAGTTTTGCAGTGCCCGTGCCGTATATTCCGTGTCCGGGGCAGCCATTATAAAGTTGCCCCCCAGGGCCATAAAAACGGTTGCTTTCCCGTCGTGCATCGCCTCCATGGCACCAACGGTATCCACTCCTTTTTCGGTCGGGGGTTCAAATCCCAGATGGTCGCGTATCCGCTGGTTCAGTCCCTTGTCCACATAATGCTGTATGCCCACACTCCGGTCCCCCTGCACATTGCTGTGCCCACGCACCGGACAGGTCCCGGCATGGGGTTTTCCTATGGCGCCTTTGGCCAATAACAGGTTTACATATTCCCGGATGGTTTCCACCCCGTTTTTATGCTGTGTCAGCCCCATGGCCCAGCAAACAATGATCTTTTCCGAGGTTGCTATCATCGCCACAGCCTCGTCGATCTTTTCTTCCGGGACCCCGGTCATCCGCAGCAGGGCTTCGGCGTCATATTGCCCGAGATCCTCCACCAGTGCTTTATACCCTGCCGTATACTCCCTGATAAAACCATGGTCAAACACGGAGTCTCCCCCATCCTGCTCCATGGCCAGTAGTTTTTTTAGTATGAGTTTTACCAGGGGAATGTCCTGGTTGATGTTTAGCTGCAGATGCAGGTCGGCAATGGCCTCTCCCGAACTCACCCAGCCCTTGACCCGCTGGGGGTTTTTAAATTGTACCAGGCCGGTTTCTTCCAGGGGGTTGATACTGATGATACGCCCGCCATGTTCCTTGCACTTTTCCAGGGCCGAAATCATCCGTGGATGGTTGGTGCCTGGATTCTGGCCGGCAACGATGATGAGTTCTGCCTTGTACAGGTCTTCCAGCTTTACACTCCCCTTCCCTATCCCCAGGGTTTCAGACAGGGCCACCCCGCTGCTCTCATGGCACATATTGGAACAATCAGGCATATTGTTGGTTCCAAAGGCCCTGGCAAACATACCGTACAAAAAGGCGGCCTCATTGCTCGACCGGCCCGAGGTGTAAAAGATGGCCTCATCCGGGCTGTCAAGGGCATGGAGATGGCGTGCGATCAGTGCAAAAGCCTCTTCCCACGGGATAGGTTCATAGTGTACACGACCGGGTTTCAGGATGAGGGGTTCAGTAATCCTACCAAATGTATTTAATTGATAATCGGATAGTTGCGATAGTTCTTCTACAGAATGACTTGAGAAAAATTTAACCCCGATACGGGAGGTGGTTGCCTCGTCTGCAAGGGCTTTTGCACCGTTCTCACAATACTCTCCGACCCGGGAGGGATGTTCAGGGTCTGGCCAGGCACAGCTGGGGCAGTCGAAGCCGTCTTGCTGGTTCATTTTCAAAAGGGACCGCATGGATCGCAGCACCCCCATTTCCTTAAAACTGTGGCGCAGGGCTTCATATACGCCCAGGGTACCGGCAGCAACCCGTACGGGTTCCCTGATCTTCAGGCCGGTGAATTCCTCAGGTGCCCTGAGGGAGACGTTCCTTTTAAACTCCTTGCTCATGCTCCGGAAGGGTCGTTGCTTTTGGATTCGGGTAGTTGTCCGATTCATCGTCACCCCGCTGTTCCAGGCAGGCAAAATCCTTTTCTACCTGGAGCGTCAGGGAACCGCCATGCTGGAGGGGCATTTCGTTATAAAATCCAACGGTGGAATTTTCATCCCATCCCGTCAACTGGTCCGAAGGGATGCGCAAAGTGATTTCATCTCCGTTAAAATAGGCCTGTAGCCTTGCTATGCCTTTTGCACCTTTGGCAGTGTAGGTTAAATTACGCCCGTTAAACTCGGTTCGCTCACTGTAAACACCCTGTTCACATAGCGTTTTTACCTCAGACTGGGTAAGCCGTAATCGTACTGAATTTCCCCTGATCCTGATTTTCATGACCTCATATCCCTTTTTTTAATTCTAAATCTAAGGGTCACTTAAAGTTACAACATATTCGGGATTTTCGACATCACAGTAGTGGTTTTGTAAAACATGGATATTATAAAAGTCCCCCGGTAGATTTGTCGGTGAAGGCCACATTGTCGTTTTAAATTCCGCTTAACGGCTCTCCCGGGATTGGATCTGCCGCTTGAGTGTGGCGCATTTAATTCCGGTTACCGGGCCACCGCACCAGGCACACCGGTAGTTTGGCCGGGTGACGATAAAACGGAACCCCTATCTGCCTTGTAAAATGATCAGCTCCGGGAAGCGATCCGTTTTTCCCTGCCCATTGTTCCCATGAGCATGTCCCACCATTTGAAGTAAAGACCGTAGTTTCCGTGCCCTTTGCGGTGGTGGTAATCATGATCCAGGGCGGTGTTCTGATATCTTGTAACCGAGAAGACGCGTACATGAAAACCGAGGTGGATCACCACGTTGTAGACCACCATAAAGGTTATAAAGCAAACGAGTGCCCATTGATGATAGGGCATAGTAAAGATGATGAGCGGGATAATACCCATGGAGAGGATCGTTTCCAGTGGGTGAAAGGCAAATGCTGCCCAGGGTGTCGGGGTTTTAAATCGATGGTGGGTCCTGTGGACCAGGGGAAATACCCGGGGATGGTGCATGAGGCGGTGCGTCCAGTAAAAATAGGTATCATGCAGGAAGATCATCGTGATAATGCTCAGTACAAAATAGGGCACGCCGTAGGTTTCAATGGTTTCATATCTAAGGGTCATCCCCTGATCTATCCAGTAAAGGAACAACCCGATACTACCTCCATAAATAAGGAAAGTCATGAGGGAATACTTTATTTCTTCCCGCAACTGGCGCCTCCCGGGGAATTTTCGCTGTAT
>DATGCB010000302.1:0-6397 GCA_035312365.1 Eudoraea sp.
TCCTCTTGCTATTCATATACAAATTCAGAAGGAGTAATGTCCTTACTCAAATAGCTAAATCCAACCTCTCTGAGCTTGAAACAGAATACGAGGACCATCGTCGAAGGGCCCTTGAACGTGAACAGAAGATTAGCAGGCAGCTTCAGGATGAGATTAACAGGTATAAGAAAATGTAATAACAGAAGCTCTCCGGGGAGCTTTTTTTAGCTTATCGAATGATCACAATTCAACCGGCCAGAGAAGAAGATTTATCTGCATTGGTACCTCTGTTCGACGCATATCGTATTTTTTACAAGCAAGCTTCCGACCTAACAGGTGCGCGTTCCTTCCTGCATGAACGTATGACAAAAAAGGAATCTGTCATCTTCCTGGCCCATTACGCGGGACAACCGGCAGGATTTACCCTGTTATATCCCACTTTTTCATCTGTGAGCCTTCAGCCGGTGTATATTCTGAATGATCTTTACGTGGCGTCTGCTTACCGAAAAAAGGGAGTTGGAGAGGCATTGTTGCAACATACCAAGGAATTCTGTAAAGAAAAAGGGTACAAGGGCCTTGCCCTTGAAACCGCCACTGACAATCCGGCTCAAAGGCTCTACGAGCGGCTGGGCTGGGAAAAAGACTCCCATTTTATTCATTACTTTTGGAAAGCCTCCTCTGCAGGCCCAACCAGCTGATCATGCGAATTGATATAATAACCGTCCTTCCTGAACTTCTTAAAAGTCCGTTTGAGGCTTCCATTTTAAAGCGAGCCATTGAAAAGGGACTCGTGGAGGTGCATCTTCACAATCTCCGTGATTATACGGATAAAAGTTATAATCAGGTGGATGACTACCAGTTTGGCGGGGGAGCCGGAATGGTACTGATGATAGAACCCATAGATAAATGCATTTCGTCCCTGAAATCCAGGCGCGAATACGATGAGGTCATTTATTTGACCCCTGACGGGGAAACCCTTCATCAGAAGACCGCAAACAGCCTATCGCTCTTACAAAATATGATCATTCTTTGTGGTCATTATAAAGGAGTGGACCAACGGGTGCGGGACCTGCTGATAACCCGGGAAATATCGATCGGGGATTATGTACTTTCCGGCGGGGAACTGGGCGCAGCCGTACTTTGCGATTCCATCATCCGCCTGCTCCCAGGGGTATTAAATGATGAAACTTCTGCACTGACCGACACCTTTCAGGACAATCTGTTGGCGCCTCCGGTCTATACGAGGCCCCGGGAGTATAAAGGGCTGAAGGTACCCGAGATACTATTGGGCGGAAATTTTCCGGAAATTGAGAAATGGAGGGAACAACAAGCGATCCAAAGGACCCGGAAATTAAGACCGGATTTACTGAAATAACTCCTTCGCGCATATTTTACGAATACCCCGGTTGACAAGCTATATAGCTGTAGTTTAAGGGTGCCTCATCGTACTCACTGCCCGTATCTTCCTGTTTATAAAGGAACCGTCTGTTGCCAGTCGCCTTATGCTTCGGGAAACGGCACTCACAATAGCATTCTCCGTTGCCAGTTCATTTGAGACCTCCCGGGCAGTCAGGGAAGGTACAGAAGGCCTGGTTTAAACCCAGGGAATATTTGCCGTCCTGCATCCTGTTCCAACTATCGTATCCGGTTTAGGGCTATCTGGCCTGATCGTGGGGCCGGCCAATAATAAGAAAAAGGAGTGAACCATAATATTGGATATTCCTTGCATTTTTTCTTGCGCGTGATGAATTATTAGTTAATTTTGCAGTCGATTAAAATCAACCTCTGACGAACTACGTGAATGTTGGTTTTAACTAATCCAAAACATAAATCATGGATTCCCTAGTAAAATTTGTTGAAACCGAATTTGTCCCAAAAAAAGAATTTCCGGAATTCTCAGCCGGCGATACGATTACGGTTTTTTATGAGATCAAGGAAGGTGAAAAAACACGGACCCAGTTCTTCAGGGGCGTTGTGATCCAAAGAAGGGGTAGCGGAGCCACCGAAACCTTTACCATTCGCAAAATGTCAGGTACAATTGGCGTTGAACGAATTTTCCCGGTGAACATGCCTGCACTTCAGAAAATAGAAATCAATAAAAAGGGAAAAGTACGCAGGGCTCGTATTTTCTACTTCAGAGGCCTTACGGGTAAGAAGGCAAAGATCAAGGAAGTACGTTCCTGATTTAGTAGGGCAACCGCATAAAAAAAACCCTGGCTTCAGAAAAGCCAGGGTTTTTTTAAACACTCAATTTTAATCCTGTTGCGCATGTGCCAGGTATATCCCGAACCCCAAAAATAACCCGGCAATGTTCAGGACTGGTTTCAGGAAATTATCCGGAAAACCCGGAACGTTGAAGTCCTATTCAAAGCTCGCCAGCGTTGTTGTGATAATAGAAACGCAATCGAGTAATTGTTCTTTATTCATCACCAGGGGTGGTGCAAAACGAATGATGTTCCCGTGCGTGGGCTTGGCCAGTAATCCCCTTTCCTTTAATGCCATACATATATCCCAGGCGGTTGAACTTTCTTCCGTATCATTGATCACGATGGCATTTAAGAGCCCTTTCCCCCTAACTTGGCTTACGATCCCGGATCCGCCAATGTAACGGTTGAGTTCCTCTCTGAAAAGCATTCCCAGTTCGTAGGCATTTTCGGCCAGGTTCTCCTCCCTGATTACTTCAAGGGCGGCAATACCTACAGCCGCTGCCACGGGGTTGCCACCAAAGGTGCTCCCGTGATTTCCCGGACGAATTACCTGCATGACGGTATCATTGGCCAGCACGGCTGAAACGGGGTAAGCGCCCCCGGAAAGGGCCTTGCCAAGTACCAGAATGTCTGGTTTCACGTTTTCATATTCACAGGCGAGCATTCTTCCTGTTCTGGCAATACCTGTTTGCACTTCATCTGCGATAAAAAGGACATTGTATTTTTCACACAATGCCTTGGCGGCCCTTAGGTACCCTTCCGAAGGTACATAGACGCCTGCCTCTCCCTGTATGGGCTCCACCAAAAATCCGGCAATCGAAGTATGGGTACGCAGGGCCCCTTCCAAAGCCTCCAGGTTATCGTATTCTATCTTTATGAATCCTTCGGTATAGGGCCCAAAATATTTTCTGGCCACCTGGTCGCTGGAAAACGAAATAATCGTGGTTGTACGACCGTGAAAATTATTTTCACAAACGATGATCTTCGCTGCATTCTCCGGAAGGCCTTTTTTTTCATATGCCCATTTCCTGCAGATTTTAATGGCTGTTTCAACCGCCTCTGCGCCTGTGTTCATGGGCAGCAATTTATCATACTTAAAGGTTGTTGCTGCATATTGCTCGAACTTCCCGAGCATATCGTTATAAAAGGCCCTTGATGTTAATGTCAACGTCTGTGCCTGCCGGGTCATGGCGGCAACGATCTTCGGGTGGCAATGCCCCTGATTAACCGCGGAATAAGCGGATAAAAAGTCGTAGTATTTTTTACCCTCAACATCCCAAACAAAAACACCTTCCCCCCTGCTTAAAACCACAGGTAATGGATGGTAATTATGTGCTCCGTATCTGTCTTCCAATGCAATGGCATCCTCAGAAGTAGTTCTTTGCAATACTGACATGATTTTCAATACGTTAAATAAAACTATAGCCATTCCTTCTTAGGGAGAGAAATCATCCAATGCAGTGCCGCTAAATTACAAATAATCGGCAACTTGATAAAACTTCCCGGCCACGCATTTCTATTTATCCATTCTGGACATCAGGGTCGCGACCTGCAGTTCGAGGCGTTTTATTTCGCGCAGAATATCGTTCTTGTCCATTTGCATCCAGACATAGAGTTTAAGCATGCCCATTACGATCATACACAAAAATCCACCCGAGGCCCAGGCGATCAGGGTATTGCTGTCATCTGTCCCAAAAAATTGCACCAGACAATAAATGAGGAGTCCAAACACCAGAAGGTGCATGATGTTCATGATTACGGCCAGCCAGCCCATTTTTCCTCTATATACCTCCCCAATTTTACCGATCAGGTTTTGCTCTTCCAAAGCGTCATAGAATGCGGCTTCCTCCTTGGACAATGTTTCCCTGATAAGTTCATCAATTTGTTCTTTATTATTATTCTTCATGATCCTGTTTTATTAAAATTGTTTTTAATTTTTCCCTCGCATGGTATAGTCGGGATTTTACGGTGCCAATTGAGATTTCCAAGACAGTTCCTATTTCCCTCAGCGAATAGTCCTCAGTGTAAAACAGACGGATCACCAATTGCTGATCCCTGGGCAGGCCGGTGATCGCCTGATGCAACTTTTTTATCTGATGTTCCTTTTCGCTTCCCAATTGATCATCGTAAATGTCCAAGGATATGGTCTTTAGCTGATCCCTGTCTTTTTTGACGCGGTGCATATAATCCAATGATTTTCTGGTGACTATGCGCCTGGACCAGCTGCCAAATCTTTTTGGATCCCTCAATCCGTTAATTTTCCTGAGGATGGTTGTCCAGCAATCCTGCACAATGTCCTTTGAAGCATCAATGTCATGGGTATACCAATAGGCATGCTTACACAATTTCAAGTGATACCGCCCAACAAGGAGGGTCATTGCCTTTTTGCTCCCCGACTGACATTGCAATACCAGCAGTTCATCAACTATTTCATCTGTTTTTCCCATTGACCATGCTATATACAAGACCTGCAAATCACGAAAAGGTTCAATAAAATTTAATTTTTTTTTAGCACTATTCCTGTTAAAGATAGGATTATAGCTGCGCCCGAAATAGTACATTTGCCAGATGCGCACCAAGAAAAAGCGAATAGTTTTTGAACAGGTAGCGGTTATAGATGCCGCCGCCAAAGGAAAAACAGTGGCAAAGGCCCCTGACGGGCGTGTCATTTTTCTTTCCAATGCCGTTCCCGGAGATATTGTAGATGTCAGGACCACAAAAAAACGCAAAGCCTATTTTGAAGGTGTTGCCATAAAATTCTATTCATTTTCGGACATGCGTACAAGCCCTGAATGCCAGCATTTTGGTATCTGCGGGGGGTGCAAATGGCAGCACATGGCCTATGAGCACCAATTGTTCTACAAGCAAAGGGAAGTTGCCAATAATCTCCGGCGCATCGGACATTTAGAACTACCCGGGGTTTTACCCATTCTCGGTTCGAAATCGCCTTATTTCTACAGAAATAAAATGGAATTTTCTTTTTCAGACAACCGGTGGCTCACGGAGGACGAGATCACTGACGGGGTCAAAATTGAAGATAAAAATGCACTGGGTTTTCACATCCCGGGGATGTGGGACAAAATCCTGGACATTGAAAAGTGCCACCTGCAAAAAGACCCATCCAATGCCATCAGAAATGAAATTAAGCACTTTGCAACCCGGAACAACCTGTCATTCTTCAATACAAGGAAACAACAGGGATTACTAAGGACACTGATGATCCGGACGGCCAGCACCGGCGAATTAATGGTCCTCATTCAGTTCTATGTGGATGACCGGGAAAAGAGGGTCTGTCTGCTGGACCACATCATCAGCAGGTTTCCTGAAATCACGGCATTATTATACGTAATCAACGGCAAGCAAAATGATACCATTTACGACCAGGAGGTGATATGTTATTCCGGGAGGGACCATATTTATGAGGACATGGCAGGTTTGCGCTTTAAAATCACCGCTAAATCCTTCTATCAAACCAATTCGGAGCAGGCCTGTGAACTGTATAAGATTGTCCGGGAATTCTGCGGACTTACCGGAGAGGAAATGGTTTATGATCTGTATACGGGAACGGGTACCATAGCACAATTTGTAGCAAGCAAGGCTAAAAAAGTAGTCGGCATTGAAGCGATTCCGGAGGCCGTGGAAGCTGCCAGGGCGAATGCCAAATTGAATGGGATAGCCAACGCAGAGTTCTTTTCCGGGGATATGAAAAATCTTTTCAATACAGATTTTATCAGGAGCCACGGACGCCCGGATATCGTTATAACGGATCCCCCACGGGATGGTATGCACAAGGATGTTGTTCAGCAAATTTTAAATATAGCTCCTGCAAAAATTGTCTATGTGAGTTGTAACAGTGCCACACAAGCAAGAGATCTGGCATTGTTGAAAGATGTTTATGAGATTAGAAAGATGCAGGCGGTCGACATGTTCCCTCAGACTCACCACGTTGAAAATGTTGTACTTTTGGAACATCATTCATAATGAGGAAGGGCTATTTTATGGCATATAAAACGAATACGGTGCTACCAAAGAAAATATATTGGATACTGCTCTTTTCTCTGGTGGCATTGCTTTATTCAGGTTGTGAAAAGGACGACATCTGTGTGGATGGGGATACGCCGCTCCTGGTCATAAGATTCTACGATGCAGAGAACGCCGAGGAGTTCAAGTCCGTTCCAAGTTTGCGCATTATAGGTTTAGAACAGGGTAAT
>DATGCB010000303.1:0-2055 GCA_035312365.1 Eudoraea sp.
TTTAAGCCCTGGTAAGGTTCCTCGCGTATCATCGAATTAAACCACATGCTCCACCGCTTGTGCGGGCCCCCGTCAATTCCTTTGAGTTTCATTCTTGCGAACGTACTCCCCAGGTGGGATACTTATCACTTTCGCTTGGCCACGGAGACCGAAGTCCCCACAGCTAGTATCCATCGTTTACGGCGTGGACTACCGGGGTATCTAATCCCGTTCGCTACCCACGCTTTCGTCCATCAGCGTCAGTACATGGTTGGTCACCTGCCTTCGCGATCGGTGTTCTATGTGATATCTATGCATTTCACCGCTACACCACATGTTCCGGCAACCCCACCATGACTCAAGACCTGCAGTATCAAAGGCAATTTTATGGTTGAGCCACAAACTTTCACCCCTGACTTACAGGCCCGCCTACGGACCCTTTAAACCCAATGATTCCGGATAACGCTCGGACCCTCCGTATTACCGCGGCTGCTGGCACGGAGTTAGCCGGTCCTTATTCTCACGGTACCGTCAGCTCCCCTCGCAAGGGGAGGTTTCTTCCCGTGTAAAAGCAGTTTACAACCCATAGGGCCGTCATCCTGCACGCGGCATGGCTGGATCAGGCTCCCGCCCATTGTCCAATATTCCTCACTGCTGCCTCCCGTAGGAGTCTGGTCCGTGTCTCAGTACCAGTGTGGGGGATCCCCCTCTCAGGGCCCCTAACCATCGCTGCCTTGGTAAGCCGTTACCTCACCAACTAACTAATGGTACGCATGGCCATCCCTGTCCGATAAATCTTTAACCGCGATATCATGCGATATCACGGTGCCATGGGGCATTAATCCAAGTTTCCCTGGGCTATTCCCCTGACAGGGGCAGGTTCCATACGCGTTCCGCACCCGTGCGCCGGTCGTCAGCAGAAAAGCAAGCTTTTCCCTGTTACCCCTCGACTTGCATGTGTTAGGCCTGCCGCTAGCGTTCATCCTGAGCCAGGATCAAACTCTTCATTGTATTTCTCTGAATGTCTGTCCGACACCCGAAGACATGAGCCCCCGCTTCAAAATGGTTCTTAATTATTCTCTTTACGCTGTCGTTACAATATGTATATGAACTTCTTCTTTAAAAAAGGAAAAAAAAGAACCAAAAAGGGCCCCTCATTCCTTAAAACCAACCCAGCCTTATCAGCTAAGCGGGTGCAAATATAAGTAGGTTATTTTTTCTCCGCAAATAGTTTTGTCTTATTTTTTTATAAAAAAGGACATAAAATTATAAGTCACTGTTTATCAAGCATAATTTAAATATTCCTAAGAAAAGAAATTCCAGACCAACCCAAATCGGATTACAAAATCCCTATACGGATAGTTTGGAGCGGAATAATAATTAGGCTCTGAAAAAATGGAATTTAAATGTTCTGCTTTTAAATAAATCCGCGTTTGCCTAACCTTGGCATTGATAAAGAAGTCCATTAAGGGATAACCTACCAGTTCTTCATGGTTTTGAATATAAAACTCACCCAAGAGAGGATTATAGGCATTCATATTATAGGAGGTGAAGTATTTGAAGGTAACTCCGGTCTGCAAAAACATGGCCTTTTTAAACACATCACTTGAAAAGTAAAGGGTGTTCCTAGTAACTAACTGGGGCAGGTTCAGCACTTGGCTGTCCTGAGTGACATCTTGGTACAGGACGGTATTCATCAATGACCATTTACGCCACTTGAACTCCTTAGTATATTTTGCACGTAAATGATTTATGGTACCAGATTCTTGAAAGGGTCTTACAAAAGCTGTTTCCTGGACAGCATCAATCTGCTCTTGGGTGGCTGTGGAAGCAAAATAGGTATAATTATCCAAGGCACTGTATTCCGCTTCAATCCGTCCAAACCATTTTGAATCAAAACCAAATCTTATGCTCTGAATCTGCTGCTTTTCAAAGGCGTCTATGTTATTCCAATTAAAATTGCGATAATCACTTTGATACAATAGATAATTGAAATCCGGCATACGCGATGAGATGTGAATGCCTCCCGACACGGAGTTGTTATCATTGATGCGATACCTAGTCATAGCATCCAGG
>DATGCB010000304.1:0-6476 GCA_035312365.1 Eudoraea sp.
TGCCTATTTTATGTTCCTGGTATCCATAGTCTACCTTGTATTTGCCAGGGAGATCATCACCTGGTTCAATGATACCCCCAGCGTGGTGGATAATGGGGCCCTTTGTTTGCAGATCATTGCCGCAGGCTATATTTTTTATGCCTACGGAATGGTCGTATCACAGGCATTCAACGGTGCCGGGGATACAAAAACCCCCACTAAAATTAATTTTATCGCCTTCTGGCTTTTCCAGTTACCTTTTGCTTATATAGCTGCCATTACCTTTGAATTAGGGGCCTTAGGGGTCTTTATGGCAATTACTTTTGCAGAGGTTATGTTGTCGGTAATCGCGATCTTATGGTTTCGGAAAGGGCACTGGAAAAAAGTGGTGGTTTAGTCTATTTTTGTACCTTTGGGAACCATTAAAAACAATGGCCATGGAGCGAAAAAATAAGGGGTTGAATACCATCTGTACCCATACAGGGGCCATCAGGGACGAAACGTTTAAAGGGGCCATCTCACCCCTGTATATGAGTACTTCCTATGCCTTTGAGGAGGTACCTCTGAAGCGGTACCCCAGGTACTTCAACACCCCAAATCAGGTTGGCTTGTCCAAAAAAATTGCGGCCCTGGAACACGGGGAGGCCGCCCTGATATTCGGAAGTGGAATGGCGGCGATCAGCACAGCGCTGATGGCATTTTTAAATGCCGGGGATCATGTGGTATTCCAGAAAATGCTATACGGGGGAACCTACAATCTGGTGACAAAACAATTTGAGAAGTTTGGAATCGCCTATTCCTTTACAGATGGGTTGTCTACATCCGACTTTGTGGCTAAAATACAGGAGAATACCAGGGTTATTTATATTGAAACACCTTCCAATCCATTGCTGACAATTACGGATCTAAAGGAAATTTCTAAAATGGCTGGGGAAAACAACCTGGTAACTATGATCGATAATACCTTTGCCAGCCCTGTCAACCAAAACCCGATCGACTTTGGTATCGATGTGGTAATCCATAGTGCCACCAAGTATATGGGGGGCCACTCAGACATTTGTGCCGGTGCCGTGGTCTCAACACAAAGGTACATAGACCAGATATACAATCTGGCTAAAAGCCTGGGGGGAAGTTTAAGCGATTATACAGTCTGGCTTTTGGAAAGGAGCATCAAGACGATGGGGCTAAGGGTAATGGCCCAAAATAAAAATGCCGGATACATGGCAGAATATCTCAGCCAGCATAAAGATGTAAAAAAAGTATATTATCCTGGGCTTCCTTCCCACCCGGACCATGCACTTGCTACTGCTCAAATGCATGGCTATGGCGGGATGCTGTCTTTTGAACTTAAGTCACATATTGATCCATCCCAATTCCAGAAAGCCTTGAAATTAATTAAATCCTCCATGAGTCTGGCAGGGTTAGAAAGTACGGTCCAGTCACCGGTAAAGACCTCACACGTTGAGATGCCTCTTGAAGAGCGGGAGGAACAGGGTATTACCGACGGACTCATTCGTTTGTCATTGGGAATAGAGGAACCAGAAGATTTGACGGCGGACATTGAGCAGGCGCTGAAGGAGGTACAAAGGGTAGGTGTTACCCCGGCCAATTAGGATCCTGAAGATCATAAGTCATTTTATCCATACCTGGTATTGGTTTTCAGGGACCCGGTGGTAAGATCAATTTTTAGTATGAAATTGTCATGTTTCAGAAGATTGGGAACACGGTCCGGATTATTCGGGATATCTTTGGCAATTCAGGGATCAGGAAATGAATTTGCCTACAAATTTTTGAAGCGATCATTAAGTAAATAGTACATGAAATTAGACATATTGGTATTTGGGGCCCATCCGGACGACGCTGAACTTGGAGCAGGGGGTACCATAGCTAAGGAAATTGCACATGGTAAGAAAGTTGGGATCGTTGACCTTACCCGGGGAGAATTGGGCACCAGGGGGAGTGCGGAGATCCGGGACATTGAAGCTGAAAAGGCCTCAAAAATCCTTGGTTTGACCATCCGGGAGAATCTGGAGTTTCAGGATGGCTTTTTTTGCAATGACAAGGAACACCAGCTAGCTGTCATAAGGATTCTTCGCAAATACAGGCCCGATACCGTCCTCTGCAATGCCGTGGAAGATCGCCATATTGATCATGCCCGGGGAAGCAGCCTGGTAAGTGATGCCTGTTTTCTCAGCGGTTTGTTAAAAATAGATACGAAATTTGAAGGCGATGACGGGTGGCAGGAACCCTGGCGGCCCAAAAAAGTGTTTCACTATATTCAATGGAAAAATTTGACGCCCGATTTTGTCGTTGATATATCGGGATATATTGCTAAAAAAATGGAGGCTATATCCGCCTATTCATCGCAATTCTACGATCCAAAGAGTGATGCCCCCAGCACACCGATCAGCAGCAAGAATTTTACGGAAAGTATTGAATATCGTGCCCGGGACCTTGGACGCCTGGCAGGTGTTGAACACGCCGAGGGATTTACAGCAGAAAGGCATATCGCAGTTGAAAACCTGGATGCCATTTTTTAACTGGCCTGGCTGTACTTTTTATTCGCTTTAGGTAATGTAAAAAAGAAAGTACTCCCTTTGCGAAGGATGCTTTCCACCCAAATGGTGCCATTGTTTTTCTCCACCATTTCCTTACACAGTGAAAGACCCAGTCCGGTACCCTTCTCATTATTGGTGCCATAGGTGGTCACGTTAGAATTCCTGACAAATAATTTTTCCAGGGTAATCTTGTCCATCCCAACGCCCGAATCGCGGACAGAGATTTCCCAGTGCTTGTTTTTTTCAAACGCGGTTATGGTGACCATCCCATTTTGTGGAGTGAATTTCAGGGCATTGCTTATCAGGTTACGCACTACAATATCCACCTGGTTGCTATCAGACCAGGTCAGCGTATTTTCGGCAAGTTCACTAATGATCCTGATGGATTTACTCTTCGCGATTTCAGAGTGTAAATTGATGTTTTCATCGACCAGGGTATTCAGGGCCACTACGGACGGTTTGGTAACCGCTCCGTTCATCTGAGTATATCCCCAGGACAAAAGGTTGTTTAGGGTAAATGAAATATGATCAACATCCCCCCTTAGCTTGGGCATGAATTCCAGGAATTCGGATTTTTTGATCTCCCCGTCGTTTAACATTTTTAACAAGCCCTGCAAGGCCCCGATAGGTCCACGCAGATCGTGCCCGATAATTGAGAAAAGTTTGGTTTTGGTCTCATTGCTGTCGTTGAGCTCAAGTTCCCGGTTTTCCAATATGGCCTTTTTGGATTGCAACTCCACATTGAGTCTTTTTTGGATTTTCTGACTTCGGTGAACCAAAAAAGTAATTACAATAAATATTAAAAGAATACCCAGGGTTGCATTAGCATAGTTCTGTTGCCTGGCCAATGCCCTGTCATTTTGTTCAATAAGGGCCATTTTTTGCCTGTCGTGTTCTAGTTTAGCCTTCAGCATCGTCAGGCTTTTCTTATTTTCATTTCTGGAAAGTGTATCAGAAACTTTTTGAAACAGTTCGTGATAGGAGAGTGCGGTGGCGAAGTCCCCTTTATTTTTATTGATATTGTAAAGTGTTTTTGAGCATTTTTGCATACCCTCCAAAGATTGGATCTTACTGGAGATGTCAAATGCCTCGAGGGCAAATTTCTGGGATAGCCTGTCCTTCTCCTGCCCCAGGTAGGCTTCCGCCATTCCATTGAATAAATCAATTTTTGCACGTTCATCGTCGAGGCTCTCATGCAAAAGGTGGCTTTGTTCGTACCAGTATAAGGCCCATTTGTATTTGTTCTGTTTCAAATAAACCTTGCCCTTTATCTCATAGGCGAATGCCAGCCAATCCAGGATGGCATGATGTTCAAAAATGGAAATACTCTGGTTAATGTTAAACATGGCATACTCCAGCTCTCCCATATCAGCATAAACCGATGCCAGGTTGCTCATGGTTTCTGCGGAGATCACTTCATCGCCTAATTTGGCGTTTATTTTCTTTACTTTTTTAAAGAAATCAAGTGATTGTTCATAGTCTTTCTGGGAGGCGTACAGGCTCGCTATATTTTCGTTGATAATAGAGAGCATCTCTTGATTGTCTGACGCTACTGCAATTTCTATTCCCTCCAGATATGCATTGAGGGCTTTTGCGTAGTCTCCTTTGTAGGCATACTCACTTGCGAGATTGTTCATCGTCCGCAATTTGAGTTTAATATCGTTGATCTCCTCTGCAATGGTCCATGCCCTGATATAGTGATCTATGGCTTTTGAATTATTCCCCATATCGGAATAATAATCCCCCATGCGCAATAGTGCCGTACTCTGTCCCTTTTTATAGTTGGAGGATGTGCTGAGTTTTAAGGATTGTTCTGCTAAAAGTAAAACACTGTCAGCCTTGTAATACCTCATTTCATAACTCAATTCGTTTAAAAGATCAATATACAGGCGGTCTTTTTCTGTAAAATCTCTTTGCGATTTAAATTTGGAAATTTGTTGTTTCAGCTTGCTCTGTTCCCCGGATTGTGACACACAATTTGCAGCACTGAAAACAAGGATCCCGAAAAAGAATAGAATTCTCTTTAAATATACGGGCATGGCAATTAGGTAGGTTATTTTCAGGGACATTGATGTACTACTAAATCTAGCCATAAAAATACACCCCAACCCAAAGCCTGTCTAATTTATGTTGTGAAATGGCGTTTTTTGTGTGTTTTAACGTCACTATCCGGCATTTTATCGAAGATTTTAAAGCAATTAGGTTGTTTCAATCTCAGATTCAACAGATTACCATCTTGAAAATATGTGTATTCCCCTAAAATATCAGCCCTTTTATTTTGAATCAAAGACTAAAAAAAATTACCTTTGCCACCGCTCACAAATGGTGGTTGTAGCTCAGCTGGTTAGAGCGCTGGATTGTGGTTCCAGAGGTCGCCGGTTCGAACCCGGTCTTCCACCCAAAAGGTCATCACGCCGCAGGCGTGATCTTTTTAGTACTAAGAATCTTAAAAGTCCTGCCCCAACCGGCGGGGCTTTCATTTTTCCCGGGTGCCGGCAGATTGGTTTCGGAAAAGTACGGGCACCCTCACATTTTATGCGCTTTTGGGATAATGAACCTGAAATATGAAAGGGTATCACAATCCTTTAAAGCAGGGAACGTTTTTGTCAAGGCTGTATTCCTTAATACCTTAAAAACAACCTTTAAATCACTGAGTATTACTTAGAGGTCTTATCAACAATGACCCGCTGTTCCCTGTTTGCCACTTCCCAGGCAGTATGGAAAATAAGTCGCGCCCGATTCTCCAACAGGTCATAATTGATTTTGTCGGGCGTATCCCCCGGCCTGTGGTAGTCATTATGAGTGCCGTTGAAATAGAAGATGATCGGGATGTTGTTCTTGGCAAAATTATAGTGGTCACTCCTGTAATAAAAACGATTGGGATCGTTTTCATCATTATAAGTGTAATCCAGTTCAAGGTTTGTATATTTTTTATTGACGGCTTCCGAAAGTTCGTGCAGATCCGTGCTGAGTTTGTCAGATCCTATGAGATAGACATAATTCCTATCCCCGTTTCTTTTTGGGTCTATCCGGCCGATCATATCAATATTAAGGTTGGCAACCGTTTTTGACAACGGAAATATGGGATCCTCATCGGCATAATACTGAGATCCCAAAAGGCCCTTCTCCTCCCCGGTTACATGGAGGAATACAATGGATCTCTTAGGGCCCATTCCCGCATCCGCGGCCAGCTTAAATGCCTCGGCTATTTCTAACATGGCCACTGTGCCCGAGCCGTCATCATCAGCGCCGTTATTGATTTGCCCGCCTGCACTGATGCCAATATGGTCCAAATGGGAAGAAATAATGATATATTCATCCGGTTTTTCGGATCCTTTCAGGAGGGCAACGACATTTTCCGATTGTATATCCACATCCGAACTAATTAACTTCAGCGAGATTTTGAGCGGTTGAATTTTTGGGGTATTTTCTTCTACAATATCCGGATATATGGCCTTTGCCATATCGGTATTAATGATAATGAACGTAGAATTTTTATCATCGTTTTTAATGCCCATATTTCCGGCATTGTTCGTTTTCATATAATCATAATACCCTTTAAACCTGGAAAAGTTCGCCGTGTCATAGTAGAGGATCCCACTGGCCCCATTCGATGTGGCTGTTTGGGTTCTTTTCCCGAATGCCTCAGACATATTGCTCCAGGCCGACTTCTCAGAGTTACCGGAAAGAATAAAGGTGCCATCCTCATTCATCGGTTCCCCGAACTTCACCAGCACCATTTTACCGGTAACATCCAGACCTTTATAGTCCGAATAATCCCCCTCCTCTATACCATAACCTGCATAGACAATATGGTCGTAAGAACCTTCGGCTCCTGAATAGGTGAGAAAATCTTCCCCAATGCCATAGTCCTTCCCGTTGACCGTAATGGTTCCCGAGGGTAACTTAGCTATTTCGAGGGGAACGTCCTGAAAATAG